>JALYLC010000023.1 GCA_030774435.1 Actinomycetota bacterium | reverse complement strand
CTGGGGTGGTTGGAGCGAGCAGGGGCGTCGGCCGGCTCGTAGATCCGGTTGGAACCCTTTCAAGACCATATGGATGGCTGGCCGGCGTGGTCTGGTCGGCGCCTCGCGCATAGCATCGCGCGGGCTTGACTGCGTCCGGTGTTGGGCCGGGCGTAACCGCATCTATGGGAGGCGCCGACATGCTGAGTATGCGTCGTGTGGGTCTTGATGTACACGGCAAGGAGACGACCGCGGTGGTGCTGGACGGGATCTCGGGGGAGCTTTCGGTCAGGCGCATCGTGGGGCGTCCCGATCGGGTGCTGGACTGGCTGGCTGGGCTCGAGCGGCCATTCCAGGCGGTCTATGAGGCGGGCCCCACGGGCTATGGGCTGGCGCGCGGCGCGGCCGAGCGGGGCCTGGATGTGGTGGTCTGCTCGCCTGGGCACATCCGCAAGCACCCGGGCGATCGTGTGAAGACCGATCGGCGGGATGCCGAGCGGCTGGCGCGGCTGCTGATCGCAGGCGAATTGCGCCAGGTGCGCGTGCCGACGCCGGAAGAGGAGCAGTTGCGCGATCTGGTGCGCTCGCGCGAGGATCTGCGGGTCGATCTGATGCGCTGCCGGCATCGCATCTCGAAATTCCTGCTGCGCCGCGAGCTCTACTACCCCACGGGCGGCGGCGCCTGGACGGGGCGGCATCGCGACTGGCTCTCCACGCTGCACTTCGCCGACGAGGCCTCCGAGATCGTGCTCGCCGACGCGCTGAGCGCCCACGACTGGATGCTCGCCCGCCGAGACCAACTCGAGCGCTCGCTCTGCGAGCTGGCCGAGCACTCGCCCTGGGCCGAGACGATCAGCCGGCTGCGCTGCCTGCGCGGCATCAACACCCTCAGCGCCGTGGGGCTGATCGCGGAGATCGGCGACTTTGAGCGCTTCAGCCACCCGCGCAAACTCGCGGGCTTCCTCGGGCTGGTGCCGAGCGAGGAGACGAGCGGCGAGGTGCGCCGCCAGGGCGCGATCACCAAAGCCGGCTCCAAGCACGCCCGCCGGCTGCTGGTCGAGGCCGGCTGGCACTACCGCAACCCGCCCCGTATCAGCAAGGACCTGGAGCGTCGCCAACGCGGGCAGGACCCCCGCGCCATCGACGCCGCCTGGCGCTGCCAACGACGCCTCTACCAGCGCTGGCAACGACTCGACCAAGAGCGCGGCAAACGCCGCACGCTGGTCGCCGTGGCCGTCGCCCGCGAGCTCTCCGCCTACTGCTGGGAGATCGCCACGCTCTAACCACAACCCCGCGCTTGTCGCGGCGGCGCGAGACGGACGATTCGCGCACCGCACGAGAATGGCTCGCGATGGCTCTTTGGGCAGCCAACCCCTCAGGTCGGTAGCGCCCGTCTCAAGACTGCGAGCCAGCGACGAAACGATGGTCATGAGGTACCCAGCCCTCGTATGTCAGGCTGACCATGCAGTCGCGCCCCTCCGGCCTCGCGCCGCCACGACAACCGCGCCCAACCTCCCCAAACAGCCCGCCAGCCGGCCCGCGGCCGCATGCCCACTTGACAAACCACCATCCATATCAGAGCCGGCCGGCGTCCCTGCGACGCCCCGGGCCCGCCTCGCGCAGCGAGCGAGCCTCCGGGTCGGACGAAAGTCAATCGCCAGGGCGCACCCCCCACGCCTCAAACCCACGCCCCGCCTCACGCGCGCCCTGGCGATCGACTGCAGGCCGATCCAGCCGCTCCAGACACCACGATCATTTAGAAATGCGCTCTAACGAGCTCGGGCGCCGGATGCGCGTACACTCGCGCCGTGTCCGGGCGAGTCGCCGAATGGCTGAGGGCGGGCAACGGGGTCGAGTACGCCTGGGTCGCCTTCGCCATCGTCAATCTGGCAGCCATGTGGCTGCTGATCCACCTTGACGGGGCGCCTGGATGGGAGACGGTCCCGTTCCACTTCGTCTACGTCAGCTTCACGATTCTCTACGGGTTTCGCGTCTGGAGAACCTCGCGCACTGTGCTGGCAATCCTGTTCGTCAGCGTCTCCACGGGCGGCATGACGCTCGTCGCAATCATGGCCGGCCGCGAGGGCTGGCCCGAGGAGACCGAGGTGCCGCTGATGTCGTTGATGTTTCTCGCGATGGTCTTCCACGCGCAGCGGCGAGTGCAGGCGATGGCCGTCGCCGAGTCACTGGCGAGGGAGAACGCAGCCGCTCTCGAGCGTCAGAGAGTCTTTCTGTCGGACATCTCGCACGAAATGCTGACCCCGATCACCATCGCGCGCGGCAGCCTGGACGTGCTGCGGCAAAGCGGCGCATGGTCGCGCGAGGAGACCGAGGAGTCGCACGAGATCGTGGCCGGCGAGCTCGCGCGCATGACCCGGCTGCTCCAGCGTCTGCTGCTGCTCGAGCGCGCTGCCGCGCCGGACCTCGTCGTCCTCGCAGCCACCGATGTCGACGCCCTGCTCGAAGAGGTCCATGCGCGCTGGGCGCCCGTCGTCAACGCCGACCTCGTGCTAACCACGGGCCCGGCCGGCACCGCTCCCCTCGACCGCGACGAGATCGTGCTGGCTTTGGACGCGCTGCTCGAAAACGCCGTGCAGCACACCGAGCACGGCGGTCGCATCGAGCTGCGCTCGAGCGTACGCGACGGCAATGTCCTGATCGAGGTCGCAGATACGGGAATCGGAATCGCGGCGGAGAAGGTGGCGCACGTCTTCGAACGCTTCTACCGCGTCGACCGATCGCGCAACCGGCGCGAGGGCGGGGCCGGCCTAGGGTTGGCGATCGTCGACGCCATCGCTCGCGCCCACGGCGGCAGCGCTTCGATCCGCAGCATTCCCGGCGCCGGCACGACCGTCTCCCTCGCCCTCCCGCGCGCTGAGCACGAGCCGTACCCGATAGCCTCCGCCGCGCACGGCGTCGATCTCGAGCATGCCGTCGAGCCTGCGCCGTAGGCGTCCGACCGAGACGTCGACGACATTCGACCGGGGATCGAACTGGTACCTCCAGATCGCGTTCAGGAGACGTTCGCGCGAAACGACGACTTCGGGCGTGCGAACGAGATACGCGAGCACGTCGTACTCGCGAGCAGACAGCCTGACTGCGCGATCGTCGCCGAGACTGACTTCGCGCGTCGCATCGTCGAGATGGAGAGAGGGGAATCGCGTGGCCGGCTGGGGATGCACAGGGCCCTCGCGCGTGTGCGCGCGCACGCGCGCCAGCAACTCGTCGAACGAGAACGGCTTCGCGAGAAAGTCGGAGGCTCCGCCATCGAGAGCGGCGACGCGCGTGGCCACCTCCTGACGAGCTGACAGCACGAGCACGCGCGGTGGTCGCTGCCGCTCGGCCACGGCTGCGAGCACATCGAACCCGTCGAGACCCGGCAGGAGCAGGTCGAGCACGACGAGATCCCACTCGTGCGCCTCGATCTGCTCGAGTGCATCGACGCCGTCACCGGCTATCGACGTGTCATAGCCCGCCGCGTGGAGACCGCGAGCGATGAAACGCGCGAGCAGCGGCTCGTCTTCGGTAATCAGGATGTGCATGGGACGGGCTCGCAGACGACCGTACCACCTGCGCACGCGCGCCAACATGACCGACTGATGACAAGTTGACCGCGGGGGGTGACGGCGCGCCGGTCACGCCCTAAGGTCGCAGCCGTGGAGCGCGGGGACCGCACCCAGGACGTGCCGTGAACCCAGCGCGGAAGCTGTGGGCGGTGGGCGTGCTCGTTGTACTCGCCGTCGCCTTGATCGCGGTCTACATCACGCAATGGCTGACCGTGAGCCCACCCGCGGTCGCGTCCGCCGCGCCACGGCAGGGCGAGACGCAGCTCACGCTGCAGACGGTCGCCTCGCTTGGCACTGCGCCACATCCCGACTGGGTCTCCTACTTCGTGAAGGACGCCCGCGGCCACTGGGTGCACTCGACGCTTCTGCACGCGCCGGCGCATTCGACCGTGAAGGTCACGATCTACCAGTACGACACTGCCACCGGCCTGCGCAATCCGTTCTGGGCGCAGCCGCAGGGGGTTGTCGGGAAGACCATCAAGCTCGATGGCAAGACGATCTCCGCCCTCGATCCGGACCTCGCCTCGCATACGTTCGCGATCCCCGACCTCGGCGTCACCGTGCCGCTCGCGGGGGTCGCCGACGAGGCGAAGAACCAATGCTCCGTCGCGCCCTGCACACTCGCAGAGGCGCACCGCACCATCACCTTCACCTTCCGCACGGGAGCGCCCGGCCGTTACCGCTGGCAGTGCTTCGTGCCGTGCGCCGCAAGCTTCCTGTTCGGCTTCGGCGGCCCGATGCAGACCGTCGGGTACATGGACGGCTTCCTGATCGTCACCTAGATGCGCGATCCGTCTACCCACCTACGCAGGACCGTCGTGGTCTGGGCCGTGCTCAGCGTCCTCGGCGTACTGGGCGTCGTCCTCCTGCTGGGACCGCACATGCCGCCCGGGCGCGGGTCGGTGGAGGCCTCCGAGCAGACAACCGCGAACATCCTGATCGCCTCGATCATGCTGCCCATCGCGATCGCGGTCTGGGTCTTCTTCGCGATGGCCCTCACCACGTTCCGTCAGCGCGGCGAGCGGATCGAGGACGGGCCGCCGATCACCGGCGACGCCCGCCTGCAGGCCGGCTGGGTCGCCGGCACTACGCTGATCGTGCTGTTCCTCGCCGTGTTCGGCACCTACTCGCTGCTCGACTCCGCGAAGGGCGCAAGCGGCGGCGGGCAGGGCTCAGACCCCCTGGTCACGCCCAGCGGCAAGGCGCTCGAGGTGCAGGTCATCGGCCAGCAGTGGGCCTGGACATTCCGCTACGCCGGCTACGGGGGATTCGAGACGACACATCTCGTGCTCCCAGTCGACCGGCTGGTCGAGTTCCACGTGACTTCGCTGGACGTCGTGCATTCGTTCTGGGCCTACGAGCTGGGCGTCAAGGCCGACGCGGTGCCTGGCTCCGACAACGTCGCGTTCGTCACGCCGCGCAAGCTGGAGACGTTCTCGATCCGCTGTGCCGAGGTGTGCGGCCTCTGGCATGGCTACATGAGCACGCACGGCGAAGTCGTCAGCGGGCCGGCGTTCGCCGCCTGGGTGCAGAGCGAGAAGGCGGCCACGGCTCTTGCGGCGCGCGGGCTGCCGGGGTACTCGCACTCCTACTACCCCGATCCGCCGCGACGTGCCGGATGAGCGCAGGAGGCGATCCGTGACCGACCAAGCTGTTGCTCGACCTGGTGGTCAGCCGCGTCCCAACAGGTGGCGTGGGCTGCTCGGCTTCAACCTGCTCGCGGCGATCGTGCTGGCCTTCGTCGGCTATGCGATCGGTGAGTGGATCGGGCAGCGCATCGGCACGCATGTCGATTTCGTCGCGGCCACGGACCAGAACGACGTCGCGCTCTTGCTCGGCTATCTGTTCGCGGTCATCGGCTGGCTGATCGGCCTGGGATTCTTCAACTACCCGGTCAGGCGCATGCTCGGCCGCTCGATCGACCTGCCCCTGCGCGAGTCGACAGGGATCGGCCGCTACTTCCGTCTCACGACCGACCACAAGGTCGTCGGGTTGCAGTACTTCGTCGGCCTCGGCTTCTTCTTCTTCCTGGGCGGACTCAACGCGATGCTGATCCGCGCCGAGCTTCTGAGTCCCGACTCGAAGCTCTTCCCGCCCGGCCAGTATCTGACAATCGTCTCACTCCACGGGACGATGATGATCATGATGATGTCGGCGATCATCCTGGGCCCGTTCGGCAACTACCTCGTGCCGCTGATGATCGGTGCCAAGGGCATGGCGTTCCCGCGCATCGAGGCGCTGACATTCTGGCTGCTCCCGATGGCCGGAGTGATCCTCTTCTCGGCCGTGTGGGTGGGCGGCATCTCGACTGGCTGGACGGGCTATCCGACCCTCGCGGATCAAGCTCAGCGGGGCATGGACTCATACATCGTCGCGTTCGCCCTGATCGCGATCTCGCTCGTCCTCGTCGGCATCAACATGATCGCGACGATTGTCAACATGCGCGCACCCGGTCTGACCTGGCAACGCCTGCCGATCTTCGTCTGGAGCGTTTTGGCCACGTCGGTGCTCATGGTGATGGGAGCGCCGGTGCTGATCAGTGGCCTCTTCATGGTCGCGCTCGACCGCACCGCGAGCACATCGTTCTTTCTGCCCTCGGGTGGCGGGACGCCCTTCCTCTATGAAAACATCTTCTGGTTCTTCGGCCATCCGGAGGTCTATATCCTCGCACTCCCCGGCTTCGGAGTCGTGCTCGAGATCCTGCCCGTCTTCGCGCGCAAGCCGCTCTGGGGCTACCGCTTGGCCATCGCCGGGATGCTCGGTGTGTGCCTGCTCAGCTTCATGGTCTGGCAGCACCATCTCTTCGTGAGCGGCATCAACGGTGACCTGCGCCCGTTCTACATGTTCACGACCGAGTTGATCTCGGTGCCGACCGGGTTCATCTTCCTCGTCGCCATGGGGACGATCTGGCGCGCCCGTATCCGCTACACGGTGCCAATGCTGTTTTCGCTGGCGTTCTTCTTCAACTTCCTGATCGGCGGGCTCTCTGGGGTCTTCCTGTCCGACGTGCCGAGCGACGTGAGCTTGCACGGGAGCTACTTCGTGATGGCCCACTTCCACTACACGATCATGGGCGGTCTGGTCTTCGCCTTCTTCGCGGCCACCTACTACTGGCTGCCAAAGATGACCGGGCGCCAGTTCAACGAGACGCTCGCCAAGGTGCATTTCTGGGGCATGTTCGTCGCCTTCAACTCGACCTTCCTGCCGCTCTTCGCGGTCGGGATGATGGGCATGCCGCGGCGCGTCGTCACATATGCGCCGCATCTGCAGTGGCTGAACGACTGGGTGTCGATCTCGGCCTTCTGCTTGGGGACGTTCATGCTGGTCTTCCTCGCAAACCTGCTCTGGTCGCAGGTCGTTCGCCCTGTCGCCGCGCCGGCGAACCCGTGGGCGTCGCTCGCGCTTGAATGGCAGGTGCCGACGCCGGTGCCCGCGCACAACTTCGACACGGTCCCCACGATCCAAGCGGACCCGTACCAGTACGGGGTGCCCAACGCCCTCCCGGTTGCCGACATCGCGCCGGCCGGGCTCCCGGTGGTGTCCTGACATGGCCACCGACCCCGTCCTCTCCGATCCCCTGCTGGCCAGCGCCGGCTCGCACGTCACGCCCGAAGCCCGCTCGCTCAACGTGCGTCTCGGCGCGCGCCTGTTCGTGGCGGCGGATGCCTTCGTGTTCCTGGCCTTCCTGTTCGCCTACCTCTACCTGCGCTCCCTGAACCAGCACGGCCTGTGGCGGCCGCCCCACACGTCGCCGTCGCTCGCGCTCGGGCTCGTCACGCTGGTCGCCGTGGTCGGCAGCGCCGCGGCGTTCCTTGCCGCGCTGCGCGCGCTGCGCGCGGGGCAGCGGCGGAATTGGCGCGCCGCCGCCGCGCTGAGTCTTGCGCTCATGCTCGTGGCCCTGGTCGCGCAAGCGTGGCAGCTCGTCGACCCCGGCTTTTCGCCGTATCACGCGGGTGCCTTCGGCAGCGTCTTCGTCGGGTTCACCGCGACGCTCCTCGCCCACCTGCTGGGCGCCACCTACTGGCTCGAGACGATCGTCGCGTCGTCCGGCGCGCTGCGGCGCGAGGGCGAGGGCGTGGCACAGCCCTCTCTGCTCTACGAGCCCGCCGCGAGTGCGTACGGGACCTTCGCGCTCTTCCTCGCCGGCGTCGAGGTCGTGGCGTTCGTCCTGATCTACATCGCCTGATGGGAGCCGACGACCTGCCGGGGTTCTTGGCGGTGCTCGCGGCAGTGCTCTACGTCTTCGGGCTGCGGCGCCCCGTCCGTGGCTCGGCCGGCTCGCGCGAGCGGCGGGTCGCTCTTCTGCGCGCGACCTCGTTCATCGCCAGCCTCGCGATCGTGGTCGCCGCGCTCTCGAGTCCCTTCGACGGCGCCGCCGATCAGCTGCTCTGGGCGCATATGGCGCAGCACGTGCTGCTCGTCGTGGTCGCGCCGCCGCTCTTCGTCCTCGGAGCGCCCTGGATGCCGCTCTGGCTCGGGCTGCCGCTGCGCGTGCGCCGGCCGCTGGCCCGCGCGCTCGTGCGCTCGCGCCC
>JALYLC010000022.1 GCA_030774435.1 Actinomycetota bacterium | reverse complement strand
GCCGGCGACATCACCAGCTTCCCGGTCAAGCAGGGCGGAATCGCTGCCCAGCAGGCAGACGCAGCCTGAAGGGTTTCAAAATCCCGGTCCCGTAGGGTTCGTGAATTGATTTCCTCGCAAGTCTTGTAAATCGGCGCGGCTGACCGAGTTTGTGCACTGCGCCTCAGCCGGCGTCGCTGGCGTCGAGCGTCCACGCTCAGGCAGGGCCACGGAATCCGCGTTGGCGGCGATCAGACCGCCGACGCTTGATGTCCGCCCGATCTGGGGACGCGGGCCCGCGAGGTGTTCGCCTGCCCGCACCGAGTGACGAGTTGTGGCCTGCTACGGGTCAGCAGGATTTCCCTGGAAATGGGCGTGACTGAGTTTACGAACCCTACGCCTCCCTTCGTGATGGAAGTCAGGCCGCGACGCTAATGCGGCCGCTGGAGGCCCCTTCATCACATCCCCACAGGCCAGTTGCTGCTGGCTCGCGGATAATCTCCTTGGATGGCGACCGACCAGCTGACCGAGGAGCAAACCGAGCGGCGCGACGCCTACGCCGGCGTCCTGCGCTTCTACGAGCTCGCGAAGCGCCAGGAGTGGCAGGTGCGCGATCTGCCGTGGGGCGAACTGCCGCCCATTCCGGAGGGGAAGGGATCGCCGCAGAGGCAGGCTCGCCGGAACGACATGTGGCGTTCCGTTCTCACCCAGCAGCTCCAGGCGGACATGTTCGCGTGCGACATGTCGTCTCAGCTGCTGAACATCGCGCCCGACTCCGAGGCGAGGCTCTACTACTCGACGATGTTGCAGGACGAGTCGCGCCACACGGAGGCGTGGCTAAAGCTCGTGGGGGAGGTCGGCGGTACGGCGGAACGCGATCCGTATCTCGACAAGCTCGCCCACATGACGCTGGAGGCCGACACGCTCGAGGAAAAGGTCTTCCAGATGCAGGTCTTCTACGAGCGGCTGATCATCTCCCGCTTTCGGCTGATCGCCCGGGCATCACGCGGGACCGTGCTCGAGGACCTCTGCAACCGCCTCGCCACCGATGACGGCATTCACCACGGCGCAGGGATGGCGTACGAGCGCGTCTTGCTGGAAAACGCGTCGAAGCGGACGAAACGGCGGCTGATCGACGCCGCGAACAGGCTGCTGCCGATCTTTGCCCAACATGCGCTGTGGCGGCCAAAGGAGCGGGCGTTCATCGGCGGCGTGATGCACGACCGGGACGTGCAGCGCCTGCGGGAGGATCTTGAGGAGGGCGTCCGCCTCGCCGAGTCGCTTGGGCTGGACGTCAGCGACGTCGAGTTGCCGTTGTCGTAGATCCCGCGCGGATCCCGTAGGGCTCGCAAACTCGATCTTGCTGCAAATCCTGGCAGACCGGCGCGCGTGGGGATGCTTCTATGTTTGTCAAGTCGTCAGCGGCGGGTTTTCGAGGAGCCGGTAGAGGTTTCGGGCGAGGTAGCGCTTGAGGCAGCGGGTGGCCTCGCGGCGGCTCTTCCCTTCTTGGATTCGGCGCTCGATGTAGTCGATGGTCGGTCGGTGTGTTCGGCGTCTGGTAACGACGATCTGGTGGAGTGCTCGGTTGAGTCGTCTGTCGCCGCTGCGGTCGAGCCGGTAGCGGATCGTCTGTCCGGACGAGGCCGGGATCGGGGCGGCGCCGGCGAGTCGCGCGAATGCGGCCTCGCTGACCACGCGGCCGCGGTGTGACCAGGAGAGCACGACCTGGGCGGCGAGGAATGGGCCGATGCCGGGCTGGTTGAGCAGCTGCGGGGCGAGCTTGGTGGTGAGCTTCTCGATCTCCCGCGCCAGCTCACGTTCCTCAGCGGTCAGCTGCTGGACGCGTCGAGCGACTGCACGGAGGGCGAGCAGCGTTCCGCGTAGCTCCGGGTCCTCGATTGCTTAAGGGTGCCGGATACCATCGCCAGTGGATAGATCACGGAGGGGCGGATTCCGCTCAACCAAGCCACAAAGCCCCTGTAGCTCAGTGGATAGAGCATCGGTTTCCTACACCGCGCCTTCGCACCGCGCCTTCGACCCAGCAGAGATACCCTTGACCCACGGCCGGCACGCCTATCCGGGCGCGGTTCCGGGGCTTTGCGGAGCCTGAAGGGTGTCAAAACCGGATTCCAGGTTCGTACCGAGGCTTGACGCCTTGTACGTTCGTGAAGACCGCACTCGGACAGTCGGGGCGCTCTGCCTGTTCGGTCGACGGTCACCTTCTACTACTGGACGCGCCTTCTCTCAGGTTCACGCGCGCGCGCGCGGATACCAGAAACGGCCGGGTGGCGTCGAAAGTAGCCGCCTGGCCGAGAGGGGATGTCGAGAGCGAGCATTGGCTAGGCCTGGGAGCATCGGGCGATGTTGCTCTCTTTCGCTTACCTCGCGTTCTCTGCTGTTCTGAGGCTGCTCGTTCGGGGTCGGCAGACCGAACTCGCCAAGGACGTCGAACTGCTGGTGCTGCGGCACCAGCTGTCTGTGCTGACTCGCCAGCTCGAACGGCCGAAGCTTCGGCCGGCCGATCGTGCCTTCATCGCCGCGCTCGCTTCTCTGCTGCCGCACCGACGCCGTCATGGATTCGTCGTGACTCCGGCGACGCTCCTGCGTTGGCACCGCGAACTCGTGCGCAGGAGGTGGACGTACCCGCAGGGCAGAGCAGGACGCCCGCCGACCGACCGCGTGCTGCGCGAACTGGTGCTTCGGCTCGCGCGTGAGAATCCGCGCTGGGGCTATCAGCGAATCGCCGGTGAATTGATCAAGCTGGGCTTCCGCCTCTCACCAAGCACGGTTCGGCGGCTGCTTGCCTCCGCCGGCCTCGAGCCGGCGCCGCGCCGTGGAGGAACGAGTTGGTCGGTGTTTCTTCGCCGGCAGGCGGCGAGCATGCTCGCCTGCGATTTCTTCACTGTTGGAGACGCTTTCGCTCCGCCGCTTCTACGTCTTGTTCTTCATCGAACTCGAAAGCCGCCGCGTCCACCTCGCGGGCTGCACGACGAACCCGACCGGCGCCTGGGTCACCCAACAAGCCCGCAACCTCAGCTTCACGGATGTCTTCGAGCGGGTGCGGTTCCTGATCCACGATCGCGACAGCAAGTTCACCCTGTCGTTCGACGAGGTGTTCCGCAGCGAAGGCATCCGAGTTGTCCGCACGCCCGTGCGCGCACCCAAAGCGAACGCCCACGCCGAGCGGTTCGTCCGCACCGTCCGCACCGAGTGTCTCGACTGGCTCCTCATCCTCGGCCGCCGCCACCTCGAATCGGTCATGCGGAGCTACATCCAGCACTACAACACCGAGCGCCCGCATCGTGGACTCGCGCTCCGGCCACCCGAACCGACGCAACTGAATCCACCGACCGGCGGTGCCATCCAGCGCCGCGACCACCTCGGCGGTCTCCTGCATGAGTACTACAGAGCCGCAGCCTGATGAGTAAATCTGGATTTGACACCCTTCAGGCAGCCGGTGGCAACGGATTTGACTTGTTTCTGCGGGTTTCAGGGCCCGTCGATTTGCCGATGATTGCCGACGGTTGCAACCACGGGGCTCCACAAAGGCTCCATCCGCGGTTCTGCTGGTGTCGACCGTTCGCAAGACGGCGGCGGGAAACCAGCGGGCGATCCCCTCCGCTGAGGCGAACCTACCCTTTAATTGAATCGACACAATGGCGCGCTCGCAGCTGAACGTCGGAGACCGGAGCTATGAGATCCATCGTCTCGATGCGGTCGACGGCGTCGAGCGCCTGCCCTACACGCTGCGCGTCCTGCTCGAGAACGTGCTCCGGACCGGGGACGACGACGACGTCGCCGCGGTTGCCGACTGGGTCGCGGCCGGGGAGCCGGGCCGCGAGATCTCCTTCTCGCCCGCACGCGTACTGCTGCAGGACTTCACCGGGGTGCCCACGATCGTTGACCTTGCGGCGATGCGGAGCGCGATGGCCGACCTCGGCGGGGATGCCAAGAAGATCAACCCGCGCATCCCGGCCGAGCTCGTGATCGACCATTCGGTGCAGGTCGACGAGTTCGGATCGCGGTTTGCCTTGCAGCGCAATGTCGAGCTCGAGTTCGAGCGGAACCGGGAGCGGTACGCGTTCCTGCGCTGGGGCCAGACGGCGTTCCGCGACTTCAGGGTCGTCCCGCCCGGAACCGGCATCGTCCACCAGGTCAACCTCGAGTACCTCGCGCGCGTCGTGGAGTCGCGCGACGGACGTGCTTTCCCGGACACGCTCGTCGGCACGGACTCGCACACAACGATGGTCAACGGACTCGGTGTGCTCGGCTGGGGCGTCGGGGGAATCGAGGCGGAGGCCGCGATGCTGGGCGAGCCGCTCTCGATGCTGGTGCCGCAGGTCGTCGGCTTCCGGCTGACCGGTTCGCTGCCCGAGGGCGCGACGGCAACGGACCTCGTGCTGACCGTGACCGAGCTGCTCCGCAAGACCGGCGTCGTCGGCAAGTTCGTCGAGTACTTCGGCCAGGGGCTCGCATCGCTGCCGCTCGCCGACCGCGCGACGATCGGGAACATGTCTCCGGAGTACGGCGCGACGTGCGGCTTCTTCCCGGTCGACGAAGAGACACTGCGCTACCTGCGGC
>JALYLC010000021.1 GCA_030774435.1 Actinomycetota bacterium | reverse complement strand
TCACCACGGGATTTCCGTCCTGGCAAGCGGGATACTGAAAAGATCACCCATCTGGTTGGCTGACTCACATTCCGAAGCGTTGACTCGCAGGCGCGAGAACGGCTCGGTTACGCGAGCCAGAGGCCAGGGGCGCCGCAGGGGCGGGACACCGCTCACGCGCCGGGTCTAGGGGCTCGGGCTCTTACCCGATCGGGGTCGGCCGGAAGGCGCTCCTCCGAGGCAAGTTGTGGGGTGCCCAGCGCTGAAAGCGCGTTGCTCGAGCCGTTGCCGTAACGCGTCTGGCTAGAGCTGGTAGACGTCGGCTTTGTCGAGTGTTGAGTTGCCGTTTGTCATTGCGCTGGGAGCTCGGGAGGTTGCCGCTGCGGCGGTGGTGAACAATTATCTCGGCCGTGGCCACCAGTAGCATGCGCTCGACAAATCGGACGCCCGTATCTTTCAATCGGTGCCGAAGGCCGTTGTAAGTAGGCGTGCCACAACTCACGCTTGAGGCGGACGTTCGGGTCGGCTGCATGGGCGGCGTAGAGGGCCGCCAAATCTGCATAGTCGAGTACGCTGTACACGGCCTTGCAGGCCGACCAGCTCACCCCGTACCGGTTAGCACGGGATCCACCCCGGGCTCGATGCGCGCGAGATAGCGCGTCGCTCCGACCGAGCGGAAAAACTCCACTGCCTCGCGAACCTGGGCCGGCTCGAGAGCGTCGCTCTGCTCGACCGCCTGCAGCGTCAGGATCGACGCGTAATGGCGCTCGTGCGCGCTCGCGCACTCGCGGGCTGCGTCCGCCGGGCGGCCCTCGAGGATCGCCCTGATGGCGCGCGTCCAGGTCGTCTCACCGCTCGCCGTGGCGAGGACCGGCGTGAGGAGCTCGGGTGCGCCAACAGCTGTCGCTGCCATCGCCGCCTCGACGAAAGCGGGGTCGAGGAGCGTGGTCGGCGCCATGCCCGGGTGGGACAGCATCGCGAGGCTCTCGAGAGCGCCCGCCACGTCTCCCGTCTCGGCGAAGAAGCGGGAGCGGATCGAGTAGGTCGGGACAGCGACCTGCGGATCCTGGATCTCTGTCGCCAGCTCACGCAGCCTGTCCAGGTGCCTGCGCGCACGCCCGACATCGTCACGGCCGAGCAAGATGGCAGCGCATGCCATCTGCGCAGCGCCCTCCATGTAGTGCGGAGCGGCCTGGCATTCCTCGATGAACGCCCTGGCATCAGCCAGGGCGTTGTCCCACTGCCCGCCGCTCACGTGGTCGAGGATGACCTCGGCTTCCAGGAAGCGAACGCGCGCGACATCGCCGAAGCGCTTGGCGATCGACAAGCCCTCCAGGTGAAGTGCCGCGCTTCGTTGCTTGTCCCCGCGCCAATCGTGCAGGCTGGAGTAGTTGATGTAGACACGGGTGACGTCGGGAGAGCCGATCTCGCGTGCGAGCGCGATTGCCTCCTCGTGTTCGCGGATCGCACCGGGGTCGCCTCCGCCGAAACCGTGCAGGAGGGCAAGGTTGATCCGCGCGTCGAGGACGAGATCCTTTCGCCCGAGGCGTTCGGCGACCGCGAGCGCCTCGTCGAGAAGATCGTCGGCCGGGTGATGGCCAGCCAGCCAGAGGTGTCGCCAGTAGGAGAGCAGCACCTCCGCCTTCTCGGAGGTCGCGGGCCGTTCGGCCAGGAGCTCCATCGCCTTCTTCAGCCGCTCGATCGATTCGGGGACTCGGCCCTTCACCCAGAGGAGCTGGGCCAGCATCCTCTCCGCCGCGGCTGCACCCTCGATGTCCGACGCATCCAGCAGCGCCGACGCGGCGCCGAGCAGGACGTCCTCGCCCTGTTGGCGCGCCGAGTGCAGGGCGGATCCGTAGGCGAGCTGCATGCGAGGCCATTCGGGCTCGCTCGGGTCCGTCAACGCCAGCGCGCCCTCGAAGTGCTCCAAGGCGTTCTCGCCTGCTCCGAGTGCCCGCGCCCGCACGCCTGCCTCGAAACGAGCGTCCCGCGCCAGAGACGCGATCTCCTCCGTTGGCTTTCCCGCCGCCTGCAGCAGTTGCAGCGCCGCGCCGTAATGGTGGGCGAGCATCTCGGCGCGATCCTCGGAACGATCGTCGCCAAGCGTGCCGATCCAGGCTGCGGCGGACTGGTGCTTCTCCGCGCGGGCGGATCGGGGGATCTGGTTGTAGGCCACGTCGCGCACGAGCACGTGCCTGAAGGCGTACTCGGCATCGCCACTCACCGAGCCGCGCCGCGCGCGCCGGATGAACTCTCTGCGCTCGAGTGAATGCAGTTGTTGCTCCGCGCCGGCGCGCGACACGCTGCCGACGGCGGTGACCGCGCCGAGCCAGAAGACCTTGCCGAGGACCGCCGCGTCCTGGAGCAGGGACTTGTCCTCAGGCGCCAGCGTGTCGAGACGCGCCGCGATGATTCCCTGCACGTTCTCCGGAAGCGTCTCCTCCGGACGGCGTCCCTCGCGCAGCGCCCGGACATACTCCTCTGCGTAGAGCGGGTTGCCATCGGCGCGGCGAAGCAGCTCGGACTTCGTCTCGGCCGGAAGCACCGAGCGCTCGAGCAGCGCCGCGATCAGCCGCCCGACGTCGTCGTCGGACAGCGGCGAGAGCGCCACGGATGTGGCGTTGCGCTTTCCCCCACCCCAGCCGGGGCGGCGATCGAGCAGCTCCGGACGCGCCGTGCAGACGATCAGCAGCGGCACGGTGACTGCCCAATCGGCGAGATAGTCGACGAAGTCGAGCAGCCCGTCGTCGGCCCAGTGCAGGTCTTCGAAGACCAGCACCGCCGGCCGCACCTCGCCGAGCGCCTCGAAGAAGCGGCGCCAGGCCGCAAAGCGCTCACTCTGCTCGGCCGCGGCGCCGGGCAGTCCGAGCAGTGGACGCAGGTGGCTCAGCACCCATTCGGCCTCACTCGCATCGGCGACGAGCGTCGTCACGGCCTCACGGAGCTTCGTCTCGGCCTGCTCCGCACTGTCGGTCTCCAGCACGCCTGC
>JALYLC010000020.1 GCA_030774435.1 Actinomycetota bacterium | reverse complement strand
TACTTGTACTCGCCAATGTCGACCTGTGCGGTTTCCGGAGCCATTTCAGACCTCCTGCTGCGGGGCGACGCCCGCGTAGCCGCTCTGCTCGAGCTCGAGCGCGAGCTCGGCACCGCCCGAACGCACGCCGTAGGTGCGCCTAACTCCTACAGAGTAGCGCGCTCGCGCTGCTCCACACATATCCACCCGGCGCTCGCTCGCGGCGGTAGCGATACACCGACGTCACTCGATCAGTACCCCTAGATCATCAGGTCATCCACGAGCGCCGCGAGCCGCTCGGCAATCGCCGAGCGCGCGACCACGCGATCGAAGCCCGCGCGACGCGCAACCAGCAGCGCCTCCGGCTGCTCATGCGAACCGAACCCAAGCAGCCTCGCGGGACGCAGATCGGCCACCGCACGATCGGGCAGCACGCGCTCAACGTCGCAGGTGCGTCTCATCCACGCCGCCGGAGCGGCTCCACGACATCGCGGCCGCAGCGTGCGCGCTGCCGCTGCTCGCACGCCGCGCCGCCTAGCCCGGCCGATCGAACCACGGGTTTGCCTGGTGCGTGTGCTCGCACTAGAGTCCGGAGCTGCGGTGCAGACCAAAACACCGCGGGATGCACAGAATGGACGCCACTGACTCCGATCGCACCATTCGGCTCGTGTATTCGCACAAGTCCGTCGAGCACGAGGCGATTACCAAGGGCCTCTTGGCGGAGCTGAGGCGACAGTACAAGAACGGCTTTGCCGGTCTAGACCTCACCATCACGGAGGCCCGGGCACTGCACGCCGATCTTGGTCTCTCGATCGGCGCTTCCGAGGCGGCCAACCCGGATGACGAGGAGTGAGCAGGACCACGCCATGGATGTAATCCGCAAAGACATCCCCGTCCGCGTCGAAGTCCTCGCCGAACTTGTCGAAGGCACGATCACGCACCAGATCTTCATGGACGCTGTCGACGCCGACGACCCCGGCGACATTCTGTTCATCATCACCGAGGCCGGCGGCTTCACCGTGGCCAGGGACTTCGAGCACATGCAGTGCTACGCGGAGATCCGCCTGCCCTCGGGCAGGTACGTCGGGTTCGCCTGCGACGACGCCATCGCCGCGTACGCGACAACGCCGCCCGACGCGACCAGCTAAACCCGCTCGATCCTACTCGACCTCGAGGCCCGGATTCCGGAGTAAAAGCGGTTTCACAATCCCTCGAGGGGTAGGTAGCGCTAGAGTTAAGGGGCGACGCTTCCTCGCCCGCGACCCCACCTCGGGTCACCCAGACGCTGGCGCGAGGACACCCCGTGTGGGTCCGCCTTGATGGTGGGCCCACACTGCGTTCCCGGTCGCCCGACCGGCTCCTGCCCGAAATCGAGGCCTGTCGCGCGCGTTACGTGCGCGAGCTTGGGAACGATCAGAGAACCGGACAACCCAGCAGGCCCGACAGCTTGCCTGGTCACTCTCCGAGCGAGCGACTCCGGCCCGGTTCCTGATCCACGACCGTGACGGGAAGTTCACCCGCGCCTTCGACGGGTTCTTCGAAAGCGAGGGCGTCGAAGTCATCCGCACCCCGTTTCGGGCGCCGCAGGCAAACGCGTTCGCCGAACGCTGGGCCGGCACCGTCCGCCGCGACTGTCTCGACTGGCTCCTGATCAGCAGCTGCAGGCAGTTCCGCACCCAACACCGTCAGCGCTCCTCGCGCATCGCACGCTTCGCTGCTGACTGCGTCCGTCGCGACCGCGCGCGCTTCGACCTACACGCCAGATCGGTTTGGAGTTTGGGACGGCCACTGCCGTTGGGGTCTTGGGCAGCTTGCGGTGTAGCGGATTTCGGCGCCGCTCGGCCGGGGCTCGTCTTCATCGACGGCTTTAGTGGAGCGAGGGTTGAAGGAGAGCGCAGCAAACCGCGAGCACGCCCCAGCGCATAGGAGCGCCCCTACCGACGTGATCGCACCGAGGGTGTGGCTCGCGTCGTCCCCGACGGGATCGGCTCCTCATTACTGAAGCCGTGCGCAGTCCTGGAGCGCCTAGTGAAAGCACCGTCGTACCGGACCAGAAAGTGCCGTCCACTCATCGCCTATCAGCCGCCGAGGCGACGGAAGCGACGGTATAACCGTGCCAGGTGGAAACGTCGGTCGCTGGCGAACGTGATCTGGTCAATGTCGAGCCACCCGTCCGGGCTGGGCGGCGGGACGCGGAGCGAGCCCGCCCGGGCGGTCACCTCTGCCACGGCGGGCTTGGGGCTGCCGTCTGAGCGCCAGAGCCCGAAGCTCCGCTCGTGCGTGGCAAGGTCGAACGGCGGCACCGCGTCGAGCGTCGATGCGTAGTCGGTGAAGCACCACAGCAGAGCGCCCGTGCAGCCGGCCTGGCGAAGACCGTCGAGGGCTCGGCCGGTGTAGGCGGCTGCGGCCGCCTCGCTCACGAGCACGGGGTTCTCGACCCCGTCCGGGCGCGCCGTGGGCAGGCCGAACTCCTCAAAGAGGATCGCGGCGCCGCCGGCGAGCCAGCGGGTTATCTCGGCCAGGAAGGGCAGCAGCTCGTGGTCGGTTGGCCCAGCCGACCAGTCGGCGTAGATCGGGTAGCCGTGCATCGACACGATCTCGCACCAACGGGCTGCCTCGGCGGGGCCGATCTGGCGATCCTGCTCGAGGTCTTCCATGTGGATGCCGATCGTGAGCGGCCGTCCCGGATCGCTTCGCCTGATCGCGGTGGCCATCCGCTCGAGCCACTCCTCGCCGGCCGCGCGGTCCGGTGGAACGGTGCAGTTCGAGTTCTCGTTGCCTAGGTCCCACGCCCACACGCCCGCGTGGCCGGCAAGTGCGGCCGCCGTGGCGGCCGCCAGCCGTTCCTGGGCAGCGACGATGCCGGTGTCCGCGTACCAGTTGTGGAGTCCGGCGTCCTGGCGGGCCTGTCCTCCTGAAACCACGCGGAAGCGGCGGTCGCCACCCGCACCCCCCGTGGCCCAGGCGGGGATCCAGTTGACGCCGCTCATATGGCCAACAAAGAGCGTGACGATGAGGGTAACGCCGGCTTCGACAGCGGCGTCAGCGACATCGACCAGCCGGCCCAGTGTCGCGGTGTCGATCGTCGCCGGGGCCGGCTGGGCGTCTTCCCAACGCAAAAAGATCCGGACGCTATCGAACCCGGCGCTTGCTGCCCGCCGAAAATCGCGTCGCGTGACCGCGGGGTCGTATGCCTGTAGCCACGCCATCGCCACCTCGGCGGGCCAATAGTTCACACCCAGCCGAAATCTCTCTGGGTCAGCGTCGGTCACGAGTCACCGTTTCGTACGCGTCGATGTAGGCGTCGACCATACGCGCTCTCCCAAACCGCGCCACCGCCTGCGCACGGATGGCTGACCGGTCGAGTGCCTGCGCGCGGCCGACGGCGGCAACGGCTCCGTCGACGTCGTCGACCAAGAACCCGGTCCCGCCGTCCACGATCAACTCGGGCATCGAGCCGCGCCGGAACGCGACTACCGGTGTTCCGCACGCCATCGCCTCGACGACGCTGTATCCGAAGGGTTCTTCGAACCCGATCAGGTGCAGCAGCGCGTGAGCGCCACCGAGAAGCTCCGACCGCTCCGCCGGCCCCACGGCTCCGACGAAGCGCACCTTGTCGCCGGCGATGCGCGGGGCGACAAGCTCCTCGAAGTAGCTCTGATCCTGCACGATCCCCGCGATGACCAGAGGAATCCCGCAGCGCTCGGCCACGCTGATCGCCTCGACGGTCCCCTTATCCGGGTGGATCCGGCCGAAAAACAGCAGGTAGCCGCCTGGTGCAGCCTGCAGTGAGAACGCATCGGTGTCGATCCCGTGATGAATAGTCGCCAGATAATCCAGGCTCGGATGCCTATCGGCATCGCTGATGGCGACGTACGCGCTACGCGCGTTGTATCGCTGATACACGGGAAGTATCCGCGGCGACGAAAAGCCGTGGATCGTGGTCAAGACCGGCGTATCGACGAGACCGCTGTAGGTCAGCGGCAGGAAATCGAAGCCGTTGTGGATGACGTCGAACTCGTCGGCTCGCTCGAACACCTGGGCGATATGAAGACATTCGCTCACTTTGGGCTCGGCCTCGGCGTCCTCGGAGTAGCCCCGCGGCACGACCGAGGCGAGGCGGCCTGCAGTCTGAGAGTCGCCGGTCGCGAACAGCGTCACGTCGATTCCCCGCTCGACGAGCCCCTCCGTCAGAAGCGACGCGAACTGCTCCCACGGACCGTAGTGACGCGGCGGAACACGCCACGAGACCGGCGCCAACACCGCCACCCGCAGCACAGTCACCGCACACCGACTGCTCGCCGCACTATGTCGTCAGAAGAACGTGTTAATCGTGAGAATCGAAACCGCACTGCGGCTGCTCGTCGAGAGCGGCTCGTGTATCGACGAGAGGGTGCGAGTGGTGCCACACCGTATGCCGTCGCTGCTCGCGCCGCGTAGCGGAGCAGACTGGACTCTCCGACCGTCCGCAGCTGGCAGCCATCGTAGGTGTGACGCGATTCGGAGCACCGGCCAGGGCTGGGGGCGCCGCATGGGGCCGCCGCTGTCATGGACTGTGCGCGTTCGGGC
>JALYLC010000019.1 GCA_030774435.1 Actinomycetota bacterium | reverse complement strand
GGTTGGAGATCTTCTCGAGAAGGTCGATGTCCTCGGCGCGGCCCTCCCCGTCTTCGATGCGGGCGAGGACCCGGTGCAGCCAGGGAGTTCCCTCGCGGCAGGGCGTGCACTGGCCGCACGACTCGTGCGAGAAGAACTTCGCCAGGTTCGTCGCGGCGTCCACGATGCAGGTGTCCTCGTTCATGACGATGATCGCGGCCGACCCCAGCATCGACTTCTTCGCGGCGAGGCCGTCGAAATCGAGCGGGCAGTCTTCGATCTCGGCGGCGGTCAGCATGGCCGCGGAGGCGCCGCCCGGGATCACGGCCTTGAGCGCCCGGCCCTCGGGCACCCCGCCCGCGAGCTCCTCGATCAGGTAGCCCATCGTCCGGCTCATGGCCACCTCGTAGTTGCCCGGCCGCAGGATGTGCCCGGAGATCGACATCAGGTGGGTGCCGCCGCTCTGCTCGGTGCCGAGCGCCTTGTAGTCGTCCGGCCCCCGGCGGAGGATCGCGGGGATCGTCGCGATCGTCTCGACGTTGTTGAGCAGCGTGGGCCGCTCGAACGCGCCCGAGACGGCCGGGAACGGGGGCTTTGCGCTCGGCTGGCCGCGGAACCCGTTGAGCGATGCCAGCAGCGCCGTCTCCTCGCCGCAGATGTACGCGCCCGCGCCGCGGTGCACGGTGATCTCCGGGACGTAGCCGTCGGGCCCGGCGGCACCCATGTAGCCGGCGGCCCGCGCCTCCGCGATCGCGGCCTCGAGCACCTCGGCTTCCGTCAGGTACTCGCCGCGGATGTAGATGTAGGCGCGCGTGAGCTTGAGCACGTTCATGACGATGAGGATGCCCTCGAGCAGCGCGTGCGGCGTGCGCAGGATGAGCTCGCGGTCCTTGCAGCTCCCCGGCTCCGACTCGTCGGCGTTGACGACCAGGTAACGCTCGCTGCCTGGGGCCAGGAAGCTCGCCTTGCGCCCGGTGGGGAAGCCCGCCCCACCGCGGCCGCGCAGGGCCGAGCCGTTCAGCTCGGCGATCAGCGTGTCGGCATCCATGCCGTTCCGGGCGCGCTTCAGCTGCGCGTAGCCGCCGTAGGCCTCGTAGGCGGCGAGCTCGCGCAGCTCGCCCTCGAAGTCGAGCAGCACGTTGGCCTCGAGGCGGGGTGTCCACTCAGGCATGCCGCACCGCCGCTGCGCTGCGAGTCTCGCTCACGATCTGCGGCACGTCGTCCGGCGTGACGTGCTCGCGGTAGCGCTCGTCGACCGCGACCACGGGCGCCCAGCTGCAGCCGCCGAGGCACTCGGCCTTGCGCAGCGTGATCGCACCGTCGCCGGTCGTCCCGCCGATGTCCACTCCGAGCTCGCGCTCGAAGGCCTCGACGACCTCCCCGGCGCCCCGCAACGCGCAGGCCAGGTTCGTGCACACGTCGATCACGTGCGTGCCGACGGGCTCGAGGTAGAACATGTCGTAGAAGGACGCGACCGCCTGGCAGTACGCCGGCGAGAAGCCGATCGCATCGCTGCAGGCGACCAGCGCCTCGGGCGAGAGCCAGCCGTAGGCCTCCTGCGTCAGATGCAGTGCGGGCAGGATCGCCGCCCGGCGAGTGGGGTACCTGGCGATGGCGGCCTGCACCTCGTCGTACAGCGTCGCGGGCGTCACGCTCACCGGTCGCAGTCCCCCATGTTCGGGTCGAGCGAGGCCAGGATCGCGATCAGGTCGGCGATCAGCACGCCCTTGCAGAGTGCGGCGACGGATTGCAGCATCACGAGGCTGGCCGAGCGGAAATGCACGCGCCACGGCTTGGCAGAGCCATCCGAGACGAGATTGCAGCCGAGCTCGCCGCGTGGCCCCTCGACGCAGGCGTAGGCCTCGCCCGCCGGGACGCGATAGCCCTCGGTGACCAGCTTGAAGTGATGGATCAGCGACTCCATCGACGTGTGCAGCTCGTGGCGCGGCGGCAGCACGACCTTGCGGTCGTCGGCGATCCACGGGCCGCTCGGAAGGCCGTCGAGCGCCTGCTCGATGATGTCGACCGACTGCCGGATCTCGTGCAGGCGAATGAGGTAGCGGTCGTACACGTCGCCCGCCTCGAACACGATCGGCTGCACCTGGATCTCGCGGTAGGCGCCGTAGGGCTCGTGCGCGCGCAGGTCCCAGTTGACTCCCGAGGCGCGCGCGTTCGGCCCGGTCAGTCCCATCTGGCGGCCGAACTCCGGCGTGATCACGCCGATGCCGCGCGTGCGGTCGCGGAAGATCGGCTGCTGGGCGATCAGATCCTCGTACTCGCCGACGCGCGCGCGCATCTCCTTGATGAACGACCGCGCCTCACGGTCGAAGGCCACCGGGATGTCCTCGGCGACGCCGCCAACCTGGGCGTAGCGTGGGTGCATGCGCACGCCGCCGGCCAGCTCGACCAGGTCGAGCACGCGGTCGCGCTCGCGGAAGCAGTAGAAGAGCAGCGCGATCCCGCCGAGGTCGATCGTGCCGGTGCCGAGGAAGATCAGGTGGTTGTGGATGCGCTGGAGCTCGTTGAAGATCGCGCGGATCCACTCGCCCCGCCGCGGCACCTCGAGGCCCAGCAGCTTCTCCACGGCCATGCAGAAGACGAGCTCGTTGGAGAAGAACGCGTTGTAGTCGGCCCGGGGCGCGTACGTGATCGCCTTCCAGTACGACTTCTGCTCCATGTTCTTCTCGATGCCCGTGTGCACGTAGCCGAGCTCGTTGTGCAGGCCGACCACGCTCTCGCCGCTGAGCGTCGCGACCACGCGCAGCACGCCGTGCGTGGACGGGTGGTTCGGGCCGATGTTGAGCAGCATCGTGTCCGGGTCGTCCGGCGGTGTGAGCACGGACGGGATCGGCGAGAGCAGCTCGGCCGGCGGGTAGCGCAGCGTGCGGTCGGAGGTTGCGCTCATCAGATCTCGTCCGAGAACTGCACCGGCTCGCCGCCGATGGGATAGTCCTTGCGGTGGGGATGCCCGTCCCAGCCCTCGGGCAGGAAGATCCGCTGCAGGTGCGGATGCCCGCTGAAGTCGATGCCCATCAGGTCCCAGGCCTCGCGCTCCTGGTAGTCGGCGCAGGGGAAGACGCCCACGATGCTCGGCACCGGCTCGCCGTCGTCGGCCCAGGTGCGCAGGCGCAGCCGGCGCGCCGGGCGGGCCGAGCGGTCAAGCAGCTGGTACGAGAGCGCGAAGCGCTTCGTCCCGGGCGGCGCGACGACGAGGCCGAGGCCGCTGGATGCCGGATGGTTGATGTCGCGCGCACCCGCACCGGCGGGGCTCGCCCAGTAGCCCGCGACGCCCTCGCCGCCGAAGCCGAGGTAGTCGGTGGCCGCGAGGTCGCAGAGGAAGTCGTAGCCCGCGCCCAGCGCGGCGGCGCAGGCCTCGGCGATGCGCTCGCGCGGGACGTCGACGGTGACCTCGCCGAGCGCCTCGCTCACGACTGCGCCTTCCCCGAGGCCGGCCGCGAGCGCGTCGGCGTCGCCGCGGGCGGTCATGCCTGCGACCGCTGCTGCTCGTAGGCGGGCGGGATGCCGGCCTTGATCTTCTTCTGGATCGTCATCACGCCCTCGATCACGGCCTCGGGCCGGGGCGGGCAGCCCGGGACGTAGACGTCGACCGGGATGATCTTGTCGACGCCTTGCAGGATCGCGTAGTTCGCGAACATGCCGCCGGTCGAGGAGCACGCGCCCATCGCCATCACCCACTTGGGCTCGAGCATCTGCTCGTAGAGCTCACGGATCGGCGCCGTCATGCGATGCGAGACGCGGCCCGAGACGATCAGCAGATCGCTCTGGCGCGGCGTGGCACGCACGATCTCGGAGCCGAAGCGGCCGATGTCGTAGCGCGGGGTGACCATCGCGATCATCTCCATCGCGCAGCAGGCGAGGCCGAAGCCGAACGGCCAGAGCGAATTGGAGGCTGCCCAGTTGAGCACCTTGTCCAGGGTGGTCGTCATGACCACGCGCTCGATATCGGTTGCACGCAGCGCCGAGTGAGGGCGCCCGGGCGGAATCACTTCCATTCGAGAGCCCCTTTGCGCCAGATGTAGACGTAGCCGATGCCGAGCAACGCCACGAACACGAGCAGCTCCATGAACCCGAACAGCTGGAGCTGCCGGAGCTGCACGGCGAGCGGGTACAGGAACACGATCTCGATGTCGAAGACGATGAAGAGCATCGCCGTCAGGTAGTACGAGATCGAAAAGCGCGACGGCTCGTATGCGCCGGTCGAGACGCCGGACTCGAACGGGCGGCTCTTGGCAGCCCCGCGCTGCCGGCCGCCCTTGCCGAGGAAGACCGAGGCGGCCAGCAAAGTTCCGGCGATCATTGCCGAAAAGCCCATGAAGACGAGGATGGCCGCCCAGTGGCCCAGCACGCTGCGACGATAGCACACAAGCGCCGCTCGCCCGACGCGGTTCGAATGGCGACATTCGGCTTGCCGATGCGGTTTCGGGCCGCTGTGCACGGTTGTCACAAAGTCGCCTGCACCGGGCTCTCGGCGGGTGGTACCATGAGTGCATGGTCAGCCTCACCGAGCGCGCCGCGCAGCATGTTCTGGCGCTCATGCGCGAGGATCCCGAGGCGCTCGCACTGCGGGTCGCAGTGCAGGGCGGCGGCTGCTCGGGCCTGCAGTATGCGCTCGGCTTCGACGGCGAGCCCCAGCCGGGCGACGAGGTCGCGGACCTGCACGGCGTCAAGGTCGTCGTGGACCGCTTCAGCCTGCCCTACCTGAGCGGCGCCGAGGTGGATTTCGTCGACGGCCTGATGGGCCAGGGGTTCACGGTCACCAACCCCAACGCGGTCGCCAGCTGCGGCTGCGGCTCGAGCTTCAAGGCGGAAGGCGACGGCGACGTCGCCGCGGCCGCCGGCGGCTGCAGCACCTGCTCCGCCTGACGGCGTCTGGCGAACCAGGAACCCGGCGAACCAGGAACGAGGGTCCTGGCGGGAACGCGCCGTAGAGTCGCGAGCCCGCGTCACGGCCGCTAGGACCACCGCTGCGGATGACGCCCCACAGGGGTCTGACCCCGCCGGCGA
>JALYLC010000018.1 GCA_030774435.1 Actinomycetota bacterium | reverse complement strand
GCGCGGACGATCCCGGCTTCCGGCTGCAGGATGGCGAAGGAGCCTTCGGGAACGTGGATCGGGTAGCGCTGCTCGGCTTCGTCGCCGTCGAGCCGGTGCCACTCGACCCCGCAGGCTTCGAGCGTGTGCGCCGTACTCTCCTCCAGCGTCCGGACGATCTCGAGCAGCCCGTTCAGCTCGAGGAGCGTATCGCCGGTCTCGGCCTCGAGCTGCCGCCAGAGCCCGAGCGACTCCTGGGCGAGCCGGACGTATTCGTCCTCCGCGTAGGCGAGCCGGAAGATCCGCGAACGCCCGTGGCTCGAGCCGCGCTCGTGGTCGCGCTCGAACTGCTCGAAGACCACGACGTCGTGCCCCCTTCGCTCGAGAGCGCGCGCCGTCGCAAGACCCATCACCCCAGCGCCGATGACCGCGATCTTTTGCACGGGCCTATCGTTTACCGAAAGTCCGCCGTTGCGAACGCCAAGTAACAGA
Source organism: Actinomycetota bacterium (assembly GCA_030774435.1). GTDB lineage: Bacteria > Actinomycetota > Thermoleophilia > Gaiellales > JALYLC01 > JALYLC01. The sequence continues at coordinate 1,818 of JALYLC010000018.1, read as the reverse complement.
CTGCTCGGTCTCATGCGGTCGTCGCAATGAGCTGGTCGAAGGCCTCTGATGGTTTCAGCCATTTGAGTGTTTGTCGAGGTCGTCCGTTCAGCTGGTCGGCGATGCTGTCGAGCTCGGCTTGCTGGTAGCGGGCGAGGTCGTCGCCTTTGGGGAGGTATTGGCGCAGCAGACCGTTGGTGTTCTCGCTCGTGCCGCGTTGCCAGGGGCTGGAGGGATCGCAGAAGTAGACCTGGACCTGGCTGTCGACGGTGAAGCGGGCGTGCTCGGCCATCTCCTTGCCTTGGTCCCAGGTCAGTGTCCGGCGCAGCGCTTCGGGCAGCCGCTGGATGCTCTCGGTCAGCGCCACCCGTACCGACTCGGCGCTGCGCCCAGCAGGCAGCTGGATCAGCATCGTGAACCGGGTTTGCCGCTCGACCAGCGTCGCGATCGCCGAGCGGCCGGCCTTGCCGAGGATCAAGTCGCCCTCCCAGTGGCCCGGGACGGCGCGGTCAGCGACCTCTGCTGGGCGCTTTGCGATCGGCACGATCTCGCGCAGGCCGCCGCCCGGCCGGACACCCCGGCTGCGCCGGCGCGCGCGGCCCAAACGCAACTGGCCGGCGAGCTCGCGTCGCAAGGCTCCGCGCGATTGCACGTACAGCGACTGGTAGATCGTCTCGTGCGACACGCGCATCTCCGGATCGTCGGGAAAGTCCAGACGCAGCCTGGCAGCGATCTGCTGCGGCGACCAGCGCTCCCCGAGCCGGCGCTCCACCTCAACCCGCAGCCTCGGGCTGCGGACGAGCTTGGCCAGCTTCGGACGGCGCGCCTGCTCGAGCGCCCGCGCATCCGCCCTCGCCGCGCGATAGCCACGGCGGCCACCGTTACGCGCCAGCTCCCGCGTCACCGTCGAGGTCGCCCGGCCAAGACGCGCCGCGATCGCGACGCCGCTCTCGCCACGCTCGACGGCAAGCGCGATCTCCTCCCGCTCGGGCAAAGACAAGGCCCGCTGCGAGCGGCGCCGCTCGTAGGAGCGCACCCCACCGCTACGGGTGATCCAGCGGATCACCGTCCGCGGATCACAGCCCACCGCCGCCGCGACCTCTACCTCAGTCTCACCCGCCACAACCCGATGCTCGATCTCATCCCGCAGCCGATCGCTCAACCGCCCCGGACGAGCCCCACGCTTCCGCTCCACCACAACAACCTCCGATCAGCCGACAACACGACCGACCAGCAGCATCTTTGCGACCACGGATGGAGACCACCCAGTCTGTTACTACGAGGGTGTAGCGACCAGAGTTTCGGGGCGTCTGGCCGCTAGATCGTCCTACGAGGACGCGGGAAGATGCTCGACGGCACGCGCGAGAATGTCTCGGAGCGTGCGCTGGTCGGCTTCCGAGAGCGCTGCGATCGCTTCGGGCGGCTGGCTCATCAGCTCCATCACCTGCTCGCGCAGCTTCATCCCGCTCGGCGTGATCGTCAGCGCCTTCACGCGGCGGTCGCCCTCGTGGCTTTGCCGTCGGACGAGGCCACGTACCTCGAGGCGGTCGGCGATCCCGGTGACGTTAGATGCGTCGCAGAAGAGACGCTCGGCCAGCGCGCTCATCGGCATCGGCTCGTCTGGATCGAGCAGGCGAAGCGCGTGCGCCTGAGCAAAGCTCAGTCCAAGTGCGCTGAGCTCCGCGCCGACCTTCGTCCGCTGCACCATCCCGAGCTCGAATAAGAACTTCTGCGCCTCGTAGGCCGGACTGAGCGCCGTCTTCACCTGCACCGCCACCCCATCATCTTACTTGAACCAGTAGGTATTTGACAACCTCAAGCATTTGGGTAGGCTTTTTC
>JALYLC010000017.1 GCA_030774435.1 Actinomycetota bacterium | reverse complement strand
GCATTAGGTCCACCTCGATCTGAGACACTTGCGGTCTTACCTACGTGGGCATGCCCGAATCGGCCCAGCGCCGGAAGACGTCGACGCGTTCCTTGGGCCAGGCGCCGTCGCACGGCATGCTGCCCTGCGCGAGGCGCTCGAGGATCGCGTCCGCGTGCTGCGAGACATCATCATGCGACCACAGGTCGAACGCGAAGCGCATCGATTGCCGGTCACGCTCGCGAAAGAGCGGCTTGATGTGGGCCTCGAAGCTCAGGGCCTCGTCCGGCGAGGGCAGCGGTTCCGCGGGCTCCTCCTGGACGGCCTCCGGCGCCGCGGCAGCCAAGCGAGCGTCGGGATACGCATCGCAGACCCACCACCAGCGCGGCACCGGCATGTCGCGCGGCGGTTGGACGCCTGGCTGCGAATTCTCCTTGGCGATCCGCGAGCCCCACTCGAGGTAGGCGACGAAGGCCGCGCGGAACTCGGGATCGGCGGGCAGACCGGCGTCGTCTGCGGAGCGGCAGAGCAAGAGCACCCAGCGGGCGCGCTGCTCCTCCGTGAGCAGCCTGCCGAGGTGCTGCGAGACCATGCGGTTGTAGCCGCCGTACTCGGCGGTGTAGCCGGCGGGCCCGCCGAACACCTCTCCGAGCCAGGCTGCGACACGCTCGGGATGGTCGGCCGACATGTGCGCGAAGAGCGGCGCGAGCAGCGGATCCTCGGGCACGTAGCGCCCGTAGAAGATGCGGGTCATCTTCGTCAGAGCCTCGTGGCCACCGGCCCACGTGAACAGCGTCGGCTCGCGCTCGGCGGGGTGTTCGGCGGGAGGCGTCATGACAGGAGGGGCTGCGCGGCCGGAAGCCTACCCGCAGCGCGCTCGCTCACGGGCGCAGACCCTCGACCACGACCCCACACGCGCTGCGCATCGCGTCCCGCAGCGGAAACTGCGGCCGGTCACCGGCGACCCAGCGAAGCACGATCCCTGCATAGACGTCCAGCAGCAGACGCCCGGCGAGCTCGGCGTCGATCTCGGCCCGGAGCTCTCCGCGCCGCTGTCCCGCTGCGATCACCTCGGCGAGGATGAGTCCCGTGTGCGGCTCGCCGGCGGTGCTGCCTCCCGTGCGCCACCACGCCCGTACGAGTTCCCGCGCCTCGGCCGGGTTCCGCTCGTTCGCCTGCGCCAGGAGGTCGAAGGCGTCATAGAGCCGCTGCACTGCGCCGGTCTCGGCCTGAGTCTCGGCCTGCAGCAACTCGACGAGCTGCTGGCGTCGTCGCGCGAGGTACGCCCTGAGCAGCTCTTCCTTCTCCGCGTAGTGATTGAACACCGTGGCGCGCGCCACGTCCGCGCGCTCGGCGATCGCTTCCATCGTCGTCGTCTCGTATCCGCCGGCGACGAAGCACTCGATCGCCGCGTCGAGGATGCGCTCGCGCATCTCGAGCCTCCGGCGCGAGCGACGGTTCGTGGTGTGCGTTGCCGAACCTTCGATGTACTACAGTCTAGATTTGGTCTATCGTCCAGTCAAGCATGACCGATGCCCTGAACCGCTCGCTGACGAGGGAGGAGCCACGACATGACCACAGACACCACCGCACCGGCGGGCATGCACACGATCACTCCGCACATCGTGGTACGCGACGCCGGCGCTGCCTCCGAGTGGTACCAACGCGCGCTTGGCGCACTCGAGCAGACGCGCCTGCCACTGCCCAGCGGGAAGCTGATGTACGTCGAGCTCCGGTTCGGCGACTCGCCCGTGATGGCGGCGGACGAGTTCCCCGAGTTCGGCATCCTCTCGCCCCTGGCGATCGGCGGCACCGCGGTCGTCCTGCACCTGTTCACCAATGACGTCGACCGCGCCTGGCAACGAGCCGTCGATGCCGGCGCCGAGGTGCTCCAGCCGCTGCAAGACCAGTTCTGGGGCGATCGCCAAGGTCAGCTCCTGGACCCATTCGGCCACAAGTGGAATCTCGCTCAACACCTGCGGGACGTCCCGGCCGACGAGCTGGCCGAAGCCGCAGCTGCGCTGTTCGCCAGTTGAAACCCGCCGCTTCCAGCACGGCGTGATGCGCGCGCAGCCGCGAGGTCGATCAGCTATGGTGCAACCGGTTGCAATGGGACAGCGAACGCGTTATACGATCGCAGATATCGCGCGCGTCGCGGGAGTCTCGAAGTCCACCGTCTCGCGCGCCCTGAACGACAGCCCGCTGATCGGCGCCGAGACGAAAGACCGCGTCCGCGAGGTCGCGCGCCAGCACGACTTTCAGATGAACGACGCCGCGCGCCGGCTGAGTCTCAAGCAGAGTCACGCTGTCGCACTCGTGACATACGAGTACAAGGCCGAGTTCTCGGTGCCCGACGCCTTCATGCTCGAGATCGTGAGCGGCATCTCCAGCGGGCTCCACGCCGACGGCTATGACCTGCTGGTCATCCAGGTCGCCCCGAACGACAACGCGTGGGTGCGCCGCTACCTCGAAACCGGGCGCGTGGATGGATTCATCCTGCTCTCGGCGTCCTGTACGCCAGATCACCTCAGTACGCTGGCCGCCTTGCAGGCGCCGTTCATCGTCTGGGGCGCCCGACCCGGAGCTCACGCCTACTGCTCGGTCAGCGGAGACAGCTTCGCCGGCGGCAGGATCGCCACCGAGCACCTGATCGGATCCGGCCGCGAGCGAGTCGCGTTCCTTGGCGGCCCCGCTGCCTCGCATGAGATCCGGGACCGCTACCGGGGTTACGAGGCGGCTCTCCGCCATGCGGCGATCCCCCTCGACGGTGAGCTCGTGGCCCACGCGGATTACTCCGACATCTCGGCTGCCGCGATCATGCGCCAGCTGCTCGAACGAGCCCCCGACCTGGATGCCGTCTTCGTCAACAGCGATCTGATGGCGCTCGCTGCGATGAAGGTGATCCGGGAGCACGGGAGACGCATCCCCGACGACATCGCAGTCGTGGGCTACGACGACGTCTCTCTCGCCCGGCAGAGCGATCCGCCGCTCACCACGATCCGCCAGAACGGGCCGCTCGCAGGCCGGCTGCTCGCCCAGAATCTCATCCAGCACCTGCAGACCGGCGTCGTCACGAGCGTGACGATCCCCGCTGAGCTCGTCGTGCGGGAATCGACATGAGCTGCGCTTTTTCGGACGGAGTGCAACCGGTTGCACGCCACCACCACCGAAAGGAGCCTCGTTGAATCCGTGGCCCTACACATCGCTGCTCTTCGGTGAGCAGCCCCCGCCCACGCGTCCGATCTACGACATTCCGGCCCCCATCGCGGAGTCACGGCGCCGGCCGAATCTGCGGGCGATCGCCATGCGGCTGCTGGACCGACAGCCACGCGTCATCGCCTGCAGCGGATGTGCGCCGGCAGATGCGGGACGCGATCCAGCCCACGCAACTCGTGACGCGGCGTAATCAGTTGCGAACCGTCAACGGCAGAATGCGCTCGCCGACGTTGCCGGTGATGTCGTAGGCCCGGACGGTCAGCACGTAGTCGCCGTCGCGGACGCTCCGCGTGTCCCAGAGGTAGCGGTCGTCCGAGACGAGCAGGTGGTAGAACAGCCGCCCTGAGCAGATGCCGCGGACGGCGTCCGTGCAGAGGTAGTCCGGGAGCGGCGGACGGGAGTGCGCCGCGAAGTGCGCGTAGAGCCGCTGGCGACCGGTCAGCAGCAGATCCGACTGCCAGGCAGTGCGCTGCCACACGATCGCCCCGTCGGAGGGCCGCCGGATCTGGACCCAGATCCGGTACGGGCTGAGGTCGGCCGCGAGCCGCCGGCTCTCGCCGTCGTGGCCGGCCTCGCCCGCTCGGCGGTGCATATAAAGGGGTCTGACCCCTTTATAT
>JALYLC010000016.1 GCA_030774435.1 Actinomycetota bacterium | reverse complement strand
GCGGCCAGCGGGCCAGCAGCCGGCTGCGGCCCGTCACCGGCACGTCGTCCATCTGGCAGAGCGCCGTGTCCACGGCGGCCTGCTCGGCGCCCGCAAGCCAGTCGCGCAGTGCCGTCCGGCGCGACTCGGCGAGGATCAGCGCCCGCACCGCGAGGCGCGCCTGGCGCAGCGGCTGCTTCGGGAGCCGCACGCGATCGCTCAGCACGCGCACGCGCACGGGGCCATCGGCCGCGTGCACGAGCACCGTCGTGCCCACCGATGCCGCAAGCACTGCCTGAGGCGCGAGCCCCGGAATCGCGACGCCCTGCTTCTGCCCGACCAGCCAGGTGACCGGCCGCAGCGTCTCCACGCTGCGCGTGCGCGTGCCCGCGTGGGCCTTGATGTACGCCTTCACGTCGGCCGTGGAGATCGGCGCGACGTGCAGGCCGCGCGCGATCTTGGCCTCGAGCAACTGATCGCGAATCGCGTCGCGCCCGACCGCAGGCGTGGCGCCCTCGCTCTGCAGGAACTGGCGGTAGGCGCCGCGCTGCCCGTCGAACTGGCCGGCGATCACGCTGCGCTCCGCACGCAGCAACGCCGTGGGGCCGATCGTCGTCTTCGCGCGCACCAGGCTGCGCTCGAGCAGCGCCGTCAGGGCGCCCGCGCGCGAGACGCCGGCGTCGGTGAGCGCGGTCAGCTCGGCGGTGCCGAACGAGCCGCCGTCGTAGCTGCACTGCGTCGTCGCAGCGAGCTGCACGGTGCCGGCGGTGAGATCGGGGTCGAAGCCTGGAATGGCGAGCGCGGGCGCATCGCACAGCGTGTTGTCGCGCGCCCAGAGGTATGTACAGGCCGCTGCCTGCTTGTCGGCGTCGGCACTGCCGGGGGTCGCGAACGTCCCCCATCCCCACGACCACAGCGTCGAGAGCCCTAGCTCGCGCGCGACGACGAGGCCCGCCTGAGACTCGAGCTTGACGATCTCGAGCCAGGCCGCTGTCGGCTGCAGCCCGGCCCTGCCGCCCTGCGAGTCGCCCGATTGGAACCCCAGCATCAGGCCGATGCGCGAAGCCGGGATGCCGAGAACGGTCAGCCGGCTCACCCACTCGCGCAAGCCGACCCGGATCTGGCGGCTGATCAGGAACGGGTTGCCGATGCTCCAGAGGCTCGGCGCGGGCGTGTAGGCCTCGGGAACGAGCCAGCCGACCTGACCGACCTGGCGCCACCAGTCCTCCGTGCCCGTCACCGTGAAGCGGCGCGGCACGAGCAGGAACGGGGTCGCACCGTCGGCGGCCAGGCCGCGCATCAGGCCGAGAACGGCATCGCGATAGCCCTGCGCGGCCGCCGGCAGCGGCCCGGCCACGTCCGAGCCGAGCAGCTCATTGAGGGCGATGATCGGGTTCGGGCAGGCTGTCGAAGCCTGCGCCTTCTGCACCTCGGCTGCCGCGATGGCGTCCATGCCGGCCGGGTCGGCCGGCGCGGTCGGCGTGCCCACGAGGCCGGAGAGATTCATCTCCCAGTACCCCGTTGACGCGCCGGCGTCGCGCTGCGCCTTCGCCACGGAATTCCCGGTCGACGCGACCGTGATCCCCGGCCGCGCGAACACCGCCTGCCGGAACGCCACCGAGCCGTCGGAGAATTCGACGGGCAGCGGACCCGTCGGCGCGAGCACAGGACAGGGGCCAGGATCGGCGAGAGCCGCCGGCACGGGCAACGCGAGAACGGCGGCAACTGCCGCCGTGGCTACGAGCAGGCGTCTCAAAACGGATACGGGTCGCCGCAGGGCGGCGGGTCACACGACAGTCAGGCGAGCAAGGCTGGGCGCAGCGGCGCCCGGAGCGAGCTCAGTCGCCCCAGTCGAAATCCTGGCACTGCTGCTGGTCGAGCCAGACCTCTTCGGACTGGCCGACGATCGCCGGTTCGAACTCGGAAGTATCGAGGGCCGGATAATCGCCGGTCTCCTCCTCCTCGCGGCGCGCTTCGGCCTCGCTCTTGAACAGCGCATGGTTGTCGAACGGGTCCGCGACCTCGTACGCCGACAGCGGGCGCTGGCCATTGAGATGAGCGTTCCGGCGCTTCAGCGCAAGATGCTCTTCGATGACCGCAGCGAACAACGACTTGGATTCAGACATCACACCACCCTCGGTCCTGTGAACAGGCCGTATCCCCTCAAGCGATTATCACTGTACCTCAGCCGTCATTGGTTTGACAACCGTACCGCGAGGGGTACCGCCGAGGAACCTCGTGGAAGCTATTGATAGCTTCCAGCCGCCAGACCGTCCTCCCCCTCCTGGGTGTTGGCCAGCGAAACGCGGTTCTTTCCGGCCCGCTTGGAGCGGTACACGGCATCGTCCGCGGCGGCCGTCAATTCGACCTGCGTCGTCCCGCTTCCGGGCAGCGCGGCGACCCCGAATGACGCCGTCACGCGCACGCTGCGGCCGTCCGGCGTCGGTATCTGGCGCTCGCCGATCGCCTGGCGGAGGCGCTCAGCCAGCCGCGCGGCGCCTTCCAGCCCGGTGTGCGGGAGGATCACGGCGAATTCCTCGCCGCCCCAGCGAGCCGGCTGATCGATTTCGCGCGTGCACTGGCGGATCGCGCTCGCGGCAGCCTTGAGCACGCCGTCGCCCGCGAGGTGCCCGAAGCGGTCGTTGATCAGCTTGAAATCGTCGAGATCGAGCACGACGAGCCCGACCGGCGTTCCGAAGCGCTGGGCGCGCTCGACCTCGCGCGCGAGCTGCTCCTCGAACTCGCGGCGGTTGAGCAGCTGCGTCAGCGGATCGGTCTTGGCCTGCTTCTGGATGAGCCGGTGCAGTCGCGCGTTCTCGATCGCCACCGCCCCCTGGCCGACCAGCGAGCCGACCCGCTCGGCATCGTCGCGTCCGAACGGCCGCTCCGGGTCGCCCACGAGCGTCAGCAGCCCGAGGACGCGCTCCTCCGCGACGAGCGGCGCAGCCAGGAGCGGCGCCGGCTCGTCGCCGATCACGGCCTGGCGCGTCTGCAACGCGCGGCCCTCGATGCCCTCGCCGTAGCGCACAGGTGCGTCGAGCAACCCGGCCGCGGCTCCCAGGTCCCCCCGGCGCAACTGCTCCACGAGCACATCCGTGCCCTCGTCCGCGACGAGCAGCCGCGCGCCCTCGGCACGTGCGAGCTGGACGGCGGAGTCGACGACTATCTCGAGCAGGCTCGCCACGTCATGGGTTGCAGCCAGCGCCGCGCCGAAGCGCTGACCGAACTCCTGCACGCGCCGCCGCTCGGAGTCGAGCTCTTCGATGCGCTGCTCGAGCTGGCTCGACATCTGGTTGAA
>JALYLC010000015.1 GCA_030774435.1 Actinomycetota bacterium | reverse complement strand
GACGCCGCCGTCGCCGACTACTGCACCGAGTTGCTGGCCAAGATGCCCGAGATCGTGCGCGCCACCCGCGTCCAGCTCAATTTCTGGAAGGACATGACATGGGCGATGACCAAAGGCATGGCGCGCGAGTGGCTGACGATCCACGCGTCGTCCGACGAAGTCGAGGAAGGCCTCATGAGCTTCCGGCAGAAGCGAACGCCCGACTACGACCGCCTGCGCTCCGACATCGATGAGGCCGGCGGCCCGGCGCGCGTCGCCGAGATCCTGGGCGACGAGGAGATCCACGATGCCTGAGGCCCAGAAGCCACGGGTGCGTTTCGAAACCGGCGTCGCCGAAGGCGTCGCGCTGGTGATCCTCGACCGTCCCGAGGTGCTCAACGCTCTGGACTATGCGACCCTGGGCGAGCTGGTTGAGGCGCTCGAGGGCCTGGACACCGACGCGTCGGTCAGGTGCGTCGTGATTACCGGCGCGGGCGATCGTGCCTTTGCGGCCGGTGCGGACATCAAGGAGATGGCCGATGCAACGCCGATCACCATGTCGGTCGCCAACAACTTCGCCCGTTGGGAGCGGCTACGGCGGGTGAGGGTGCCGTTGATCGCGGCGGTTCGCGGTTTCGCGCTGGGCGGCGGGTGCGAGCTCGCGATGGCCTGCGACATGGTCGTGGCAGCCGACGACGCGGTGTTCGGCCAGCCCGAGATCAAGCTCGGCATCATGCCCGGCGCGGGCGGAACGCAGCGTCTGACGCGCGCGCTGGGCAAAGCCAAGGCGATGGAAATGATCCTGACCGGTCGCAATATGTCGGCAGCTGAGGCCGAGGCACGGGGGCTGGTGTCGAAGGTCGTCGCACGTGAGGAAACACTGTCCGCAGCTCTGGCGTTAGCGGCTGAGGTTGCCTCCTTGCCGCCGTTAGCTGTTCGGGCGGCGAAGGAGGCGGTGAATCGGGCGTTCGAGCTGTCCCTGGAAGCCGGCCTGGAGTTCGAGCGGCGCAACTTCTTCCTGCTCTTCGCCAGCGAGGACCAGAAAGAAGGCATGGCCGCCTTCATCGAGAAGCGCAAACCCGGTTGGAAGGGGCGATAGGGCAGGGAGCGTGAGGGCGCGCAAAGCCGAACCTAACCCGCTGCCTGCCTGAAATGCTCGTAGAGGCGCTCGAGGCGGGGTTTCCCAAGCGCCGCGCGCTTACGCCGCCACCCACAGCTCCGAAAGCACCTCAGCCTGCTCCAGCACGGTGAGCGTTGCCTTCTCTTGCTTATCGGGCGGATAGCCGTGCTTGCGGAGAATTCGCTTCACGAGCACACGCAGCTGCGCGCGGACGTTCTCGCGGAGTGTCCAGTCGATGGTGACGTTGCGCCTGACGGTGTCAGCAAGCTCGCGGGCGATCTCACGAAGCACCGGATCACCGAGAACCGCGACCGCGCTGTCGTTTGTCTCGAGCGCGTCGTAGAAGGCAAGCTCATCCTCGGATAACCCAAGTCTCTCGCCACGGGCGCCTGCCTCGCGCATCTGCTTGGCGAGCGCGATCAGCTCCTCGATCACCTGTGCGGTCTCGACGGCACGGTTTTGGTACTTGCGCAGCGCCTGCTCCAACAGCGCTGTAAAGGATCGGGACTCAACGACGTTCCGGCGCGACCGGCTTCGGATCTCGCCGCGGAGAAGCTTCTGGAGTAGCTCAACCGCCAGGTTGCGGCGGGGCATGTCCCGGACCTCGGCGAGAAACTCATCCGACAGGATCGAGATGTCAGGCTTCCTGAGACCTGCCGCCGCGAAAATGTCGATGATTTCGTCTGAGGCGACCGCCCGCGACACGATCTGGCGAATCGCGTGATCGAGATCCTCATCAGGGCGGGGTCCCCCTTCTGCGCCCTTCGCAAGGACAGCTCGAACAGCCTGGAAGAACCCGACGTCATCACGGATGGCGAGCGCTTCGTCCGAAGGGACGGCGAGCGCGAACGCCCTCGAGAGCTCGGTCACCGACTGCATGAGCCGCTTCTTCCCGTCCTCAAGCGCGAGAATGTGCTCCTGCGCCTGCGGCAGGAGGGAGAGCCGCTCCTGCGGGGAGCCCGTCACCCAACGTGACCAGTCGAACCGATGGAACAGGCCGATACAGACCTCATACGCCCGCTGCATGACCGCGATCGCCTCGGCCTGATCGATGGCCGTCTCACCGGTGCCGCCACTCTCGGTGTATGTCGCGAGCGCCTTCTTCAGCTCGTCGGCCAGTCCCAGATAGTCAACGACAAGGCCGCCGGGCTTGTCGCGGAAGACGCGATTGACCCGCGCGATCGCCTGCATCAAACCGTGCCCGCGCATCGGCTTGTCCAAGTACATGGTGTGGAGGCTGGGCGCATCGAATCCGGTCAACCACATGTCCCGCACGATGACGATCCGAAACGGGTCGGCCGGGTCGCGGAACCGCGCGGCGAGCGTCTCGCGCCGGGCCTTGTTCCGGATGTGTGGCTGCCAGTCGAGCGGGTCCGACGCCGAGCCGGTCATGATGACCTTGAGCGTGCCCGCATCGTCGGTGGCGGCCGCCCACTCGGGCTGCAGAAACGCGATCTCCCGGTACAACTCGACCGCGATCCGTCGGCTCATGGTCACGACCATCGCCTTGCCGTCCATCGCCGCCAGCCGGTCCTCGAAGTGTCCGACGAGATCCCGCGCCACGAGCGACAAGCGGTGCTCCGAACCAACGACCGCCTCGAGCTGCGCCCACTTGCTTTTCAGCCGCTCCTTGCGCTCGACCTCCTCGCCTTCGGTCGCCTCCTCGAAGTCCGGGTCGATCTTCGGTCGCTCGGACTCCCGCAGCTCGAGCTTCGCGAGACGGCCCTCGTAGTAGATCGGGACGGTCGCGCCGTCGTGGACGGCCCGCTGGATGTCGTAGATGCTGATGTAGTCGCCAAAGACGGCGCGGGTGTTCGCGTCGGTCATCTCGATCGGCGTCCCCGTGAAGCCGATGAACGACGCGTGCGGGAGCGCGTCGCGCATGTGCCGGGCAAAGCCATCGACGAAGTCGTACTGGCTCCGGTGCGCCTCATCGGCGATGACGACGATGTTCCGACGATCCGAGAGGACTGGGTGGCGATCGCCCCGCTCCTCGGGGAAGAACTTCTGGATCGTCGTGAAGACGACCCCGCCCGACGCGACCGAGAGCTTCTCTCGAAGGTCGGCCCGGTCGGCCGCCTGAACGGGGTCCTGGCGGAGGAGGTCGCGGCAGCGAGCGAACGTCCCGAAGAGCTGGTCGTCGAGATCGTTGCGGTCAGTCAGCAGCACCAGCGTCGGAT
>JALYLC010000014.1 GCA_030774435.1 Actinomycetota bacterium | reverse complement strand
GCCTGGTCGAGCGCCACGGCCGCGACTCCTTGGCCTATTTCGCCTTGCGCCGCGACAAGTCGTACTTCTTCAACGAGGAGCGCACGGCCTTTCTCGCGTACCGCGCCGTGGGCGGCGTTGCGCTCGTGTCGGGCGACGCGGTGGGAGACGCGGCGGCGGCGCCGGCCCTGCTGGCGGACTTCGCGCGCCACTGCCACGCGCACGCCTGGCGCGTGGCGGTGCTGGGCGTTGCCCGCGAGCACCTCGCGGACTGGCACGCAATCGGGCTGCGCACCATCTACATCGGCGACGAGGCGGTCGTGCACCCGCCGAGCTTCTCGCTCGAGGGCCGGCCGATCCGCAAGGTGCGGCAGTCGGTCAGCCGGCTGCGCAAGGCCGGGCACACGGCGCGCATCGTGCGCGCGCGCGAGCTGACGCACGAGCAGCGGCGCGAGGTCGAGCGCGTCAGCCGCTCGTGGTTGCGCGGACAGCCTGAGCGCGGCTTCTCGATGGCGCTCGACGACATGCACGCGCCGGATCACGGCGACGCCGTCTTCGCACTTGGCTACGACCGCGACCGGCGCCTGGTGGGCTTCGTGCACTTCGTGCCCGCGCCGGCCAGCGGCGACCTCTCGCTCTCGGCCATGCGCCGGCTCCACCAGACGCCCAACGGCCTGATGGAGTTCCTGCTCTGCGAGACGTTCCAGTGGGCCGGCTCGCGTGGCATCGAGCGCATCTCGCTCAACTTCAACGCCTTCGGCGACCTGCTGCGCAGCGATGCGAAGCTGCCGGCCTGGGAGCGCGGCCTGCGCTTCCTGCTGGCGCGTGCCGACCGCTTCTTCCAGGTGGAGCGCCTGCTCGACTTCAACCGCAAATTCTTCCCCGAGTGGGAGCCGCGCTACGCGGCGTTCGAGCGCTACTCGGACCTCCCGCTGGCCGCGCTGGTGCTGCTCTCGATCGAGAGCCTCGTGGCCTGGCCCGTGGTGCTGCGGCGGCTCTGGCCGCACGCCTCGCCGGTGCCCAACGCGCCGGTCGCCGACCGCCCCGTCTAGACGTTCTCGCGGCTCCGTCCGACGGGCTTCGTACCCTTGGGTCGATGGCTGACTTTGCACCCATCTCGTCTGCGGCCCCCATGCCTGCCTCACGGGAGGAGCTCGCATCGGTGCTCGACGCCCGGCTGACGGAGATCTGGGCCGAGCTATTCCAGGTTCCGCGGGAGCGCTGGGATCACGAGCTGATCGGGTGGTTCCTGCGAGCCGCCTACGGTCAGGGCTACTGCGACGCGCTGCGCGAGCCGGAGGGTGGCACGCTCACCCGCGAGCTCGGCTACCAGTCGTCCTGACCGCCCTGCCGCGGGGGCTCTGCGCATCGCCCGGCGGGTATGCTGCACGCGCAGATGCGCGGTAGCAATGTCCGTCTCGTCGTCTCGCTCATCGTCGCCTCGACGCTGGGAGCGGCGCTCCTCTATACGACGGTCCTCGGCGGTACCGTGGATGTCGTGCAGGTGCAGCAATTGCTCTCGCAGAAGGCCAAGAGCGGCCAGGTGCGCCTCAACGGCACGGTCGTCTCGCACGAGGGCGACGCTGCCAGCGCCGCGGGCCTGCGCATCCGGCTGGCCGACAACTCGGCCTACACGCACGATCCCGCCACCGCCAAGAGCATCACGATCGTCTACCACGGAGCCGTGCCCTCGGCCTTCCGCGACGGGCGCGCCATCCTCATCGATGGCCAGGTCAAGGGCAGGACGTTCGACGCGCGCAACGACTCGCTGAGCACGAAGTGCCCGTCGAAGTACTCCTCGACCTCCGTCGCGCCAACGCAGTGAGGCCCTGATGGAGCTGCTGGGCCGCGGCGCGCTGCTGCTCGCCCTGTTCGCGGCGGTCTACGCGCCGGTCGCGGCGCTGGTCGGCGCCCGCACGCACGATCAGCGGCTGATCACGAGCGCACGACGTGCACTGGCCGGCTGCTTCGTCTGCGTGGTCGTCGCATCGGGCGTGCTCGTGACCGCCATCGTGCGTCACGACTTCCGCTTCGCCAGCGTCGCCGGCCACTCGTCGCGCGAGGTGCCGGAGCCGTACCTGATCTCGTCGTTCTGGTCGAGCCAGGAGGGCTCGCTGCTGCTCTGGCTGCTCGTCCTCAGCGGCCTCTCGGCGCTCGTCACCTATCAGCACCGCAGGCGCTCCCGCGAGCTCATGCCCTATCTCGTGGCATTCCTGGGCGGCGCCTGCGCGTTCTTCGCGTTCGCGACCAGTTTCGTCGCGAGCCCGTTCGAGACCGTCGCCCAGGTGCCGCGCGACGGCGCCGGCCTCGTGCCGTCGCTGCAGAACCCGTACATGCTCACGCACCCGCCGCTGCTCTACCTCGGCTACGTCGGCTTCACGATCCCGTTCGCCTTCGCCATGGCCGCGCTCGTCAGCGGCCGCACCGACGGGCGCTGGCTGCAGGCCGTGCGACGCTGGACGCTCGTGCCCTGGCTCGCACTCGCCGTCGGCATGATCCTGGGCGCCAAGTGGGCCTACGAGGAGATCGGCTGGGGCGGGTTCTGGGGCTGGGATCCCGTCGAGAACGCCGCGTTGATCCCCTGGCTGACCGCCACGGCGTTCCTGCATTCGGTGATCGTGCAGGAGAAGAAGGGCATGCTCAAGGTCTGGAACGTCTCGCTGGTGGCGCTCACGTACGTGCTCTGCATCGTGGGCACGTTCCTGACCCGCTCGGGCTTCACCTCGTCGATCCACACGTTCGTCGTCTCGAGCGTGGGCTGGTGGTTCATCGGCTACATCGCGATCGTCGCGACCGTGGCCATCGTCGTGATCGTGCGCAACCTCGACCAGTTGCGCTCGCCGCACCGGATCGACTCGCTGGTCTCGCGCGAGGCCACGTTCCTGTTCAACAACCTGCTCTTCGTCGCGCTCGCCTTCGCGATCCTCTGGGGCGTCCTCTTCCCCTCGATCTCCCAGGCGCTGGCCGGGCATCGAGTCGCGACGCAATCGCCCTACTACGACTTCTTCGCCGTCGTGCTCGGCCTGCCGCTGCTGCTGCTGGCGGGCGTCGGGCCGGTCGTGGCCTGGCGGCGCGCGTCGTTGCGCGGGGTCGTGCAGGCCTTCCGCTGGCCCTTCGTCTCGGCACTCGCAGCGGGTGCGGCGCTGGTCGTGCTGGGCTATGCCTCGAGTGTGCCCGGAGTGGTCGCGATCAGCCTCTGCCTGTTCGTCGCCGTGACCGTCGGGCTCGAGCTCGCGCGCGGGACCGCGGCCCGCCGCGCGCTGACCCCGGGGACGTCGTGGCCGGCTGCGCTGGCTCAGCTCGTGGGGCGCAACCGCCGGCGCTACGGCGGCTACGTCGTGCACCTGGCCGTCGTGATCGGCATCCTCGCAATCGTCGGCACGAGCGCCTACGCCACCAGCCGCACGCTCGTGCTGGCTCCGGGCAAGGCGGTGCAGTTCCACGGTTACGACCTCCGCCTGCGCGGCATCGAGTCGCCCATCACGCGCAGCTACATCTCGACCGAGGCCGTGATCGACGTCTCGCAAGGCGGCCGCCACATCGACACGCTGCGACCGTCGGCGCGCACCTACCTGGATTCCGGTGAGCCGACGAAGCAGATCGCGATCCGGCCGCTGCTCCACACCGGCGAGGATCTCTACCTCGTCTTCGACGGCTCGCCTCGGCCGGGCCAGGTCACGATCAAGGCGTTCCTGAACCCGCTCGTCAACCTGCTCTGGCTCTCCGCCATCGTCCTCGTGCTCGGCTTCGCCATCGCCATCTGGCCCGATCCACGCCTCGCCGCGCGGCTGGCGAGACGCACGAACGAGGCGTTCGCGCGCGCTCGTTGATGCTGGCGGCCGTGATCGTGCTGTTCGTGCTCGCCGTCGGCGTGGTCGCACTCGTGGCCTGGCCGCTCGTGCGCGAGCGCGGCGCCGAGGCCAGTCCCCCGGATGCCCACCGCCTGGCGCTGCTGGAACGCCGCGACGCGGCCCTGCAGGCCCTGCAGGAGCTCGAGCTCGACCACCAGGCGGGCAAGCTCACGGACGAGGACGCCGAGCGCGAGCGCCAGACGCTGCGCGACGAGGCCGTGGCGACGCTGGCCGAGCTCGAAAGCCTGGAGCGCGGCGATCAGCCGCAGCCCTAAGCTCAGCTCTCAGGCGGCGCGCACGATGGCGCAGATCTCGGCCAGGCGCTCGGCCAGCCGCTCGCGATCGCGCGCATACAGCGTCACGCAGCGGACGTCGGGATGCACCTCGTGCAGCCGGCGGAGCTTGCGGTTCTTGCGCGTCACGTGGCACTGCCGCATCGCGGTGACCTCGAGATAGAGGCGCAGCTCGGGCAGATGGAAGTCGGGCGTGACTGCCTCGCGCACCCGTCCCTGGGCGTCGCGGCTCAGGACGAACGTATGGGGCTCGTATTCCCAGCGTATGCCCAGAGCGTCGAGAGCTCGGGCGCACTCGACCTCGGCCTCATGGGCGAAACGCGTCACGGACAGTCAGGCTAGGGACGTCGTCGGACGACGCTCGCCGCGCGGCCGGTGTGATTCAATTCCGGCGATGTTTCACGGCGGAAGGACGAACGGCATGCTGCGCACGCTTCTGGTGTCCCTCGTCGCGCTGCTCGCGGTGCCCGCGAGCGCGCTCGCCGCGACCGGCGACGTCCACAAGGACCGCACGACCGAGATCATGCTCGGCATCATCTTCGTGCTGCTGCTGGCGATGTTGCTGATCGGCGTGCTCGAGGCCCGCAAGCACTGACGACCGCCCGCCCACGGCGTTCGCGCAGCGGACGACGTAGAGTGCAGGCATGACCACTACCGAAGCCTTACGCGAGGCGCTCAACGCCGTCGAGGATCCCGAGATCGGCATGGGCATCGTCGACCTCGGCCTCGTCTACGACGTGGCGGTCGATGGCTCGGCCGTGAAGATCACCTACACGCTGACGTCGATGGGGTGCCCCGTCGGCCCCTGGATCGCCGAGCAGATCGAAACGGTCGCCGCGGGCTGCGAGGGCATCGAGAAGGTCGAGACCGAGCTCGTGTGGTCGCCGGCCTGGTCGCCCGAGCTCATGTCCGAGGATGCCAAGTTCATCCTCGGCTACTGAGCTAGCTTCCAGCCGCCACACGCTCGCGCCCCAGCACCGCAAGGACGTCCGCCCGCTCGTTGAGCTCGTGACCCGCGTGGCCCTTGACGAGCTCCCAGGTGATCTCGTGCGGCTGCTCGGCCGCCAGCAGCTCCTGCCAGAGATCCTGGTTCTCGACGGGCTTCTTGGCAGCGGTGCGCCAGCCGTTGCGCTGCCAGTTGCGCAGCCAGCCCTGGCGGTGCGCATTGACGACATAGGTCGAATCGCACTGCACGCGTACGCGGCAGGGCCGCGTGAGCGCCTTCAGGCCCTCGATCACCGCCCGCAGCTCCATGCGGTTGTTGGTCGTGTGCGGCTCGCCGCCCGAGAGCTCGCGCCGGTGCTCCCCCTTGACGAGCACGACGGCCCAGCCGCCGGGCCCCGGGTTGCCCGAGACCGCACCGTCCGGGACGAGCAGCACCTCGTGATCCCCCTCAGGCATCGGCGATCTGGAGCACCAGCTTGCCGTTCTGCTCGCCGGCCTCGAGCCGCCGCTGCGCCGCCTGCACGTCCTCGAGCGGCCGCACGGAGTCGACGAGCGGGCGGATGCGCCCCTGGTCGAAGAGGCGCGTGACCGCCCGGAACTCGGAGTCGCCGGCCATCGTCGAGCCGAGCACGTCGAGTTGCTTCCAGAAGATGCGGTGCAACCGCGCCGGCGGGTTGCCGCCCGTCGTCGCGCCCGTGATCACGAGGCGCCCGCCGCGGCGCAGAGCCTCGATCGAGGTCGCCCAGGTGTCGGCCCCGACGTGCTCGTAGACCACGTCGGCGCCGCGGCCGCCCGTCAGCTCGCGCACGGCAGCGAGCACATCGCCGTTACGGTGGTTGACAGTCGCGTGCGCCCCTCGCTCGCGCGCGACCGCGAGCACGTCCTCATGCGATGCTGTTGCGATCACGCGGGCGCCGAGCGCGGAGGCGAGCGTCACGGCCGCGCTGCCGACACCCGAGCCTGCGCCCCACACGAGGATCCATTCGCCGGGCGCGAGGTGCGCGCGCGTCATCAGCATGCGCCAGGCGGTGGCGAACACGAGGGGATACGCCGCGGCCTCGGCAAAGCTCAGCGGTTCGGGCTTCGGGTGCAGGTTGCGCACGGGCACGACGCAGTAGTCGGCGTGGGTGCCCGGCAGGTGCTCGCCGAGCACTGCGAAGCGCTCGCAGAGCGACTGCTGACCGCGCAGGCAGGCCTCGCAGACGCCGCAGAAGATGCCCGGGTTGATGACGACGGCCGTGCCGGGCGCCGGGCCTTCCGTGCCGGGCCCGAGCGACTCGACGACCCCTGCCCCGTCGGCGCCGAGCGTATGCGGCTTGGGCCGTGACGGCTTGCCCAGACGGATCCAGACGTCGATGCGGTTGAGCGCGCTGGCGTACATGCGGACGAGCGCCTCGCCCGGCCCCGGCTCCGGGACGGGCACGTCCCGATCCACGAGCACGACCTCGGGGCCGCCCTCTTCGTGGATCCTCACGGCTCGCACCGCACGGATGCTATTCGAGGGTCTCGCTTCGAAACCCCCGACCACACACGCTGAGCTCGGTGAGACCCTCTAGGCTGCTCCCGATGCACGACGAGCTCAGCGCAGAGGGCCTCCTGCTCGGGGTGGCGCCTGCCGAGCCCTACGCCGAGACGGAGCGGCTGATCGCAGAGCGGCGCGCCCGTGGGCTGTTCGGCGACCTGCGCTTCACGCTCACGAACACCCAGCGCTCGTGCCACCCCGAGCGCCTCGTGCGCGGAGCCCGCAGCGTGATCGCGGCGGCGATGCCACTCTGGAGGCCCGCCGCGCCCCGGCCCGACGGGCCTGTCGGCCGTATGCCCCGGTACGCCTGGAGCGACCCCTACGCACCGCTGCGCGAGCGCTTGACCGGCCTCGCCGACCGTCTGCGGGCGCGCGGCGCGCGCTGTGCCGTGTTCGTCGACTCCAACCACCACGTCGACCGGGATGCCGCCGTGCGCGCCGGCCTGGCCTTCTCCGGGCGAAACACGATGGCGATCGTGCCCGGCGAGGGATCGTTCGTGGCCCTCGGGGCGATCGTCACCGACGCCGAGCTCGAGCCGGCCGAGGATCTCGTGCCGCCGGGCTGCGGATCCTGCACGCTGTGCCTCGATGCCTGCCCCACGGACGCGCTGATCGAGCCGGGCGTGCTCGACGCGACGCGCTGCCTCTCGAACACGACGCAGGCGCGCGGGGCGGTGCCCGACGAGCACGCCGCCGCGCTCGAGGATCGCGTCTACGGCTGTGACATCTGCCAGGACGTGTGCCCCTGGAACACCGGTCCGGCGGGGCGTCGCGCCGACTTGCCCGAGGATCCGGGCGCCTGGGTGTCACTGGCCGACTGGCTGGATCTGCCGGGCGAGGACTTGCTGGAGCGTCATGCTCACCTCTACGTGCCCGAGCGCGACCCGCGCTACCTCCGCCGCAACGCGCTCGTCGCGCTCGGCAACGCGCCCGCCGAGTACCGGGTGCTGGCGCGGCCGTACGCCGACGATCCGGATCCGCTGCTGCGCGACCCCGCCCGGCGCGCGCTCATGGGCTGACGAGCTCGCCGATGCCCTCGCGCTCGGCACACGCAAGCACGGCGCTCCCGAACACGACGTCGTGTGCGCCGACGCCCAGGTTGGCGACGACGACCTGGCCCTCCGGCCGCGCGGGCGCACCGTCGGCGAGCCAGCGTCCGACCGGGCCGTCGAGCGGGCGCCAGCCGTCCCAGTGCACCCCGCGGTAGCCGTCGAGTTGCGCGACGTCGTCGCTCAGCAGCAACGCCGCCCCGTTGGCGGTCTCGGCCGTGATTGACGTGGAGTAGTCGATCGGGAGAGCGAGCACGTCGGGACGCAGGGCTGCGGGATCCACGCGCCCGCCGCCGGCGCCGATCGGGATGCCGGTGACGACGATGGCGGCGCCGTCGGCGGCGTCGCTGGCGCTGGCGGCCGAATGCACGGAAACGCCGGGCGCGTGCTCGCCGGCCCAGGCGCGCAGCGCAGCGATGTTCGAGGCCTTGTGATCCCAGACGACCACGTCGCGGTGGCCGAGCGCCCCCAGCGCGAGCAGGTGCGTGCGGGCCTCGACGCCCGCGCCCGTGAGCGCCAGATGGCCGGGCGCCGACGGTGCCAGACGCGCGGCGCAGGCGGCCGATGCCGCGGCCGTTCGACACGCGGTCAGGGCCGCGCCGCCGAGCAGGCCGCGAACGATGCCCGTGGCGCTGTCGAGCACGATCACGATCGCCGTCACGGCCGGCAGTCCCTGCGCGCGGTTGCCCGGGAACACGCTCACGAGCTTGACGCCGGTGCCGTCCAGCGGGCCGACGTAGGCGGGCATCGTGTTGACGAAGCCGTCGGGCCGCGGGTGGATCGCGGGCTTGGGCGGGAGCTCGATCGTGCCCTCCGCGAGCCCGACGAGCACGGAGCGCGCGAGCTCGGCGGCCTCCGCCGGCGGCGGCAGCAGCTCGGCGACCTGCGCGTCGCTCAGCCAGCGCGCCTGCGGCGCGCTCACGGTGTGCTGGCGGTGGCGTGCGAACGCACGAGCGCGGCGAGTTCGCGCGCCCGCGAGGCCACGCGCACGCGCAGCGCCTCTGGCTCGAGCAGCACAGCCTCGCCGAGGTAGCGGCAGAGCTCGGCGCACAGCCAGCGCTCCGAGCCGTACGGCACCGATGCGAGCGCTGCCCCGTCGGCCAGGCGGCTGGTGTCCGGCCGGCCCTCGAGCTCCCAGCGGGCGACGTCGGCCGAGAACCAGACCGAGGCCGTGCCGGCGTGGTCGCCGAGCGCGCCGTCGACGCGCGCCGTCAGGCTCTCGCGCCGCTCGAACGTCTCGTCCAGCGCGCGCGCCTCGCGGATGCGGTCGACGCGGAAGGTGCGTTCGCCGTCGCGCGTGCGATCCCAGGTGTCGCAGTACCAGTCGCCGCGCACGCCGCGCAGGTAGTGCGGCTCGATCACGCGCCGCTCGACCGCGTCCGCCTGGCGGGCCAGGTACTCGATCTCGACCACGGTGCGGCTGCGCACGGCCGACGAGAGCACCGAGAGCACGTCCTCGTCCAGAGGCGTCGGCTGCGGCGAGGGGGCCCCGCGCATGTCGTAGCGCCCGAACGCCGCCTCGAGCTTGGCGCGCACGTCGTCGAGCGTCGTCCCGGCGTCGGCGGCCACGAGCGGGCCGACGAGGTCGAGCGCGAGCAGCAGCGCCTTGGCCTCCAGCGGCGAGAGCCGCGCGGGCCGGCGGAACTCGTCGCCGTAGAGCTCCTTCTCGACGTGGATCGAGCGCCCCTCGTCCACGCGCTCGGCATAGACCGCGTAGCAGCCGCCGCCGAAGTTGACGAGGTTGAGCAGCTGCAGGTGGTCCTCGAGCTCGTCGTCCGTGAGCTTGAAGCGCGCGGCCAGCTCGGCCGCGTCGATTGTGGCGTCCTTGGCCTCGCCGCAGGCCGCGAGGACGTCGGCCAGCATCGCCTGGAGCACGGCGAAGCGCTCCGGCGTGACCGGCGACTCGCCGCGCTCCGGCGCCACGGCCCGGTCGACGAGCTCGAGCGGGACTGCATGCGACTGGGGCTCTCCCTCGTGATCGGCGGCCACGCGCTCGAGGGCCGACGCGACGCGCTCGACCAGCTCCGGCGGCGCGAGGGGGGAGGCGAGACCGTCGAGGCCGATCAGCCAGCCGGCGAGCTCCTGCCAGTCGGCGACCGCGGTCGTGTAGAGCAGCGAGCGGTCGTCACGGTGCTCCATCGTGCCGTACTGGCCGACCGCGCGCTCGACGAGCCAGGCGGCCTCGGGCTCGACCAGGATCGTCGCCTGCTCGTCGCCCTCGCCCAGCTGCCAGGGCGCGCGGTTGCGGTAGGCGCTCGGGTCGAACTCGAGCGGCACGCGGAAGTCGCGCTCGCGCCGGGTCGCGAAGCGCACGTCGCCGCGCACGCGGTCGAGCCGGAAGGTGCGCACGTCGTCGCGGTCGTGATCGCGGCCGATTACGTACCAGTGACCGCCCATGAGGTACAGGCTGTAGGGGTCGACGGTGCGCACGGCCTCCTCGTCGGAGGAGATCGCCCAGTAACGGAACACGACCGTGCGCTGCTTGGAGATTGCCGTCTCGAGCTTCTGCAACCGCACGGCGACCTCAGCGGTGAAGCCGCTCCCGAGCAGTCGCACCGAGACCTCGGGCGCCGCGTCGTAGGACGGGTTGGGGCGGCCGAGGGCGAGGTTCTGGAGCGCGAGGCGGAGCGGCTCCGCGTACGCGAACTGGCCGTCCAGCAGGTGCACGGCGGTCGAGAGTGCAGCCAGCTCGGCGTCGCTGAGGTTGAGCCCGGGCAGGAAGTAGTGCTCCTGCAGAAGCGTGTACAGCTCCTCGCCCGTGAAGTCGTCGCGCTGCGACTGCAGCGGCACGCCCAGCGCGAGCAGCTCGCTGCGATCAGCGTAGAAGCGGCGCGCAAACGCCTCGTCCGACATCTCCGAGTAGCCCTCGACGGCCTGCTTGACGTCACGCGCCGAGGCGGAGCGCCGCTCGGCCATCAGGTACGCCACGAGCGAGAGCTGGCGTACGAGTTTGTCGGTGTCAGGTGTCACGGAAGACAGGAGTCTATGTGAGGTTCATGCCGCTGGCGGCTGCCCGGGAGGCCGAGTTTCGGCCCATATCGTTCCTGCGATGCCGGGCGTGCGCGATGCGTCGCGAGGGCGCCGCGCGGGGCCCGATCTACCATGTCCCCATGGCGTCCCGCCTCCTGCCGTACCTGCGCGCCGCTGCCGCGGCCTGCGCTGCCACGGGCGCCCTGACGGGCGTCGCGACGGCGCCGGCCGCGACTCCCGCGCTCGTTCCGGATCCGTCCTGGTGGGCGCCCGACGCGCGGCTGCTGAAGCAGACTGCGGTGCCCTCCCGCCCTGTGGCCGCGCGCTTCGGGGCGGGACTGGCCGGCTGGACCTTGCTCGGGCCGGGCGCCGTCACGGTGCGCGCCGGCGGCCCGGGCGGTCACTACGCCGCGCTGCGCGACAACACGACGCTCGAGACACCGCCGCTCACGATCGAGCGCGGGCAGCAGGTCGTGCTGGTCAGCGCGCGCGCCCCGGTCGGCTCGCCGCTGCTGCACGTCACGGCCGTGGGCGCCGACGGCGCCGTGCACGCGCTCGGCGATCTCCGGCCGTCGGCCAGCTGGGACACCTTCGCGTTCAACGCGGCGGGCCTCGGTGGCCAGCCGGTGCGGCTCGTGCTGGATCCGGTGATGGGTCGTCAGGACGCCGTCGATCTGGCGCGCGTGGGAGAGAGCGAGCAGGTCGCGGGTGGCATGACGCTCGTGCGGGGTGCCGCGCGGCGCGCGGTCGGGCTCCCGGCCGGTGCGCTCCTGACCGCCGCCGCCGGGCCGTTCGAGCTGCGCACCGCCGCGTTCTCGCTCGCGGGCGACGCGGCCACGATCAGCATCTGGATCCGGGGCATCGCCGGCCTGCACCCGAGCGTCACGCTGAGCGCAGGGGGTCGCAAGCTCGGCACGGCGATCGCCGAGAGGAACTGGCGCGCCGTCCGCGTGCCGGTCGCGTCATTGCGCGGCCGGCGTGTGGCGCTGTCGATCACGAGCGCCAATGCCGGCGGCCTGCAGCTCGCCTACGTCGGGACGGTCCAGCGCGCTCCCGCGCTGCGGGTGCGGCGCTTCGTGCCCGCCGCCCCCGGCTCGCCTGCAAATGCTCCGATCGGCGTCGTCGTCACGGGCTCGCGCGCTCTGGCGGGCGTCCGCGTGACGCTCGAGCAACGGCGCGGCGCCGCCTGGCAGCGCGTCGGAGCCGCGCTGCTGAAGCGCAATGAGGCGCGTGTGAAGCTGACCGTCAGGCTGCCGCGGAGGGCGACGGTGCGCGCTGTCTTCAGCGGCAGCGAGTCGGTCGCGGCGGGCA
>JALYLC010000013.1 GCA_030774435.1 Actinomycetota bacterium | reverse complement strand
CTTCACTCCCGCTCGCTTCGAGCCCCCCGACCACGAACGCGACTTTTGAAACCAGTTCTGAAGGCGCGGAGCCGCTCCCGCTCAGTTCAACGAGAACCTCTTACCCTGCGCGGGTGATCGCCGGGATCGACAGGAAGCGCGCGGTGCCGGTTGCGGCGGCGGGCGCGTTCGTCGTGGTGGTGGCCGTGATCGGGGCGTTTGCGCTGCGCAGCCCGGCGCCCGCTGCAGCACCTCGCTCGTCGGCTCCCCTGACCGGCTCCCCACCGCTCGTGCTCGATCTTCCCGCGCATCCGCGGGGCGGGGAGGCGGCCCTGGCGGCCGTATCGGCCGACATCGGCGCAGGACGGCGGGCACACGCCGAGACCGCCCTCAGGCGCGCCCGCGCGCTGCTCGGCGCGGGCGACCTGCGCGTGCAGGTCGCAGGAGCGCTGCTGCGCTACCGGCCGGGCCAGGTGGACACGGCCATCGGCGTGTTGCGCGCGCTCGTGTCCGACGACGACCGCGCTCCCGTGCCGACCCTGCATCTCGGGCTGGCGCTGCTATGGGCCGGGCAGCGTGCCGAGGCGATCGCCGAGTTGCAGGAGGCGCGCTCGCTCGATCCGGACGGCCTGTACGGGCGCACGGCCGACAACGTCCTGCATCCGTCGTATCGCAGGAACTATCCGCTCTGGGTGCGCTCGCGCTTCGTGCACGGCTCGCTCGCCCAGCTGCGCGCGAGGGCGGCGGCCGCGCCGCGCTCGCAGCCCGCGCAGCTCGACTACGCCTACGCGCTGCAGTTCGGCTCGCGCACCCGCGCTCGCCTCGTCGCCGAGAAGGCGCTGGCGCTCGACGCGGGCAACATCGACGCGCAGGTGGCCGTGATCGTGCTGGGCTTCGACAAGGACGTGCCCGCGCAGGCGGTGGGTCGTCTGGGCCAGCTCATGCAGAGCCGCGCCGGGGAGCCGAGCCCGCGCTTCCACTTCGGTGAGCTGCTCTCGTGGATCGGCCAGAACGCCAAGGCCAAGCAGGAGTACAGGCAGGCCTCGGAGCTCGACCCGAAGGGCCTGATCGGGCGCTTTGCGCGCAGCGTGCTCAAGGCCTCGGGCTGATTTCGTCATCACGAGAAGGAGATCGCCCGCGGAGAGCGAACCACGGCGGGCATGAGCACTATCTCCTCGCCCGTGGACCTTGACGAGCGCGTCCGCGCGGCGCTCGACGACGACGAGCCCTTTGATGTCGCGACGCTAGCCCTGAGTCCGGTCGAGGAGCTCGAGGACGACGACGAGAACGCCGTGCAGGCCTATGCCGACGCCGAGGCCGACGCTGACGAGGATGACGAGCCCGTGCACGCGGCGGACGTGCTCTCGAGCGACTCGCTGCAGCGCTTCCTGCGCGACATCGGACGCACGAAGCTGCTGACGGCCGTGCAGGAGATCGAGCTCGCCAAGCGCGTCGAGCGCGGCGACATGCGCGCCAAGCGCCACATGATCGAGGCCAACATCCGCCTCGTCGTCTCGATCGCGAAGCACTACCGCGAGCAGGGCCTGCCGTTCCTCGACCTCATCCAGGAGGGCACGATCGGCCTCGTGCGCGCGGTCGAGAAGTTCGATTACCGCCGCGGCTACAAGTTCTCGACCTACGCCACCTGGTGGATCCGCCAGGCCGTGGCACGCTCGCTGGCCGACAAGGGCCGCACGATCCGCATGCCCGTGCACGTCGTCGAGAAGCTGAACCGCATCGGGCGCGTCGAGCGCAAGCTCCGCACCGAGCTCTCGCGCGATCCGACGACCACGGAGATCGCCGATCGCGTCGAGCTGCCGGTCGAGGAGGTCGAGCAGATCATGCGCGCCGCGCAGACGCCGATCTCGCTGGAGAAGCCGGTCGGCGACGAGGACGACTCGCAACTTGGCCACTTCATCGCCGACGTCACGACGCCGACCGCTGAGGACGAGGCGACGCGCAAGATGCGCCTCGAGACGCTGTCGGAGATCCTGGGCGTGCTGAGCTTCCGCGAGCGCCGCGTGCTCGAGATGCGCTTCGGCCTGGGCGGCTTCGAGCCGTGCACGCTGGATGAGGTCGGCGCCGCCTTCCACGTGACCCGCGAGCGCATCCGTCAGATCGAGAACCAGGCGCTCAAGAAGCTCTCGTCGCTGTCCGAGGCACAGCGGCTCCGCGACCTCGCGTAGCCGCTACCCTGCGCGCCGTGCGCCAGGAGCACACACTGCTCGAGGATGGCCTGCCCGCAGGCCATTCGCGCTGCGACACGCGTGTCAACGGCGCAGGGCTCGCGTTGGCGTTCGAGGGCTCCGTGGGCGTTCCGAGACCCGATCGCATTGTTGCGGGTGAGGCGTCGCTCGACGGCGAGGGGCGCTGGGCGCGCATGCACCTCGAGCTCGACGGCCAGGCGCTGCCGTTCGACCTGCCTCCCGAGGCGCTGCTCGACATCGAGGGGGCGCCGGCGCTTGTCGGTGCCACCGCGCAGCGCCTGATCCGCGGTGGCATGCGGCCGGGCCAGTCGCGCGACGTCGAGGTCGTGCGCGTTCGCACCGACCGCAGCGTGCGCCGGCTGCAGGGCCGCTGCGTCTGGGTCGGGGGACGTGACTGGCGCCTCCTGCTTCCGCTCGAATCCACGGGCTTCTCGGTGCGCGCCGACGGCACCGTCGCGGGCGTCGAGGCGGCCGCCCTGCTCGTCGAGTGAGCGCGCCGCCGCGCGGCTCTGTACGCGAGCTCTTCGGGAGCCCGACCAGGGCACTCGTGCTCGCCGGCCTCGGTGCGAGCTTCCTCGCGTCGTTCGACCTGCTGATCGTGGTCTCGGCGCTGCCGAGCGCCGCGCGAGACGTCGGCGATATCGGCAACTACGCGCTGGCCGCAGGTGCCTACTCGGTGGCGAGCGTGGTCGGCATGCCACTCGCGGGCATCGTCAACGACCGCATCGGGCCCCTGCGCACGCTGCTCGTGGGATCGGGCGTGTTCTTCGCCGGCACCGTCATCGGCGGCACCGCGACGAGCATGGATCAGATCGCCGCGGGCCGGCTGCTGCAGGGCTTCGGCGGCGGCTTCCTGCTGTCCGTGCCGCTCGTGTTGTGGACGGCGTACCTGCCGCGCCACCTGGAGCGCTACGGCTTCGCCGTGAATGCCGCGGTCTGGGCGATCTCGGCGGTAATCGGGCCGCCCACGGGGGCACTGCTCGTCGCACTGGTCGACTGGCGCGCGGTCTTCTGGGTCAACCTGCCGCTGCTCGCGCTGACGCTCACCTTCGCACTGCGCGGCTTCCAGGGCAGGAAGTTCACGCCCCACGAGCACGCGCGCGCCAACATCCTCGGGCCCTGCCTGCTCGGCGCCTTCGCGCTCGGGCTCCTGCTGCCGTCGCCCTGGCCCGTGATCTCGATTCCGCTCGCGCTCGCGTTCCTCTGGCAGGAGACGCACACGGACCGACCGCTGATCCCGCGCCATCGCTCGGGCTATGCGACCTGCCTGATCGCGCTGTCGGCGGGCGTCGCGTTCACGGGCGGCACGACCGTGATCACGCTCGCCCTGCAGGCCGGCTCCGGTTGGTCGGTGTTCTGGGCCTCCTTCCCGCTGCTCATGTCGAGCCTGGCGTGGACGATCGGGACCGGGCTCGTCACGCGCCTCGACTGGTCGCTGCGGCGTATCGTCACCGTCGGTACCGCGGTCGTGGCGGCCGGCACGCTGGCCATGGCGATTCCCGTGTCCGGCGGACTGGCGATCGCGATCGGCTTCACGATCTCGGGCTTCGGGATGGGGTTCGCAAGCCCGGCGCTGTTCCCGGCCGCCCTGTCCGATGACAAGGGCCGCGAGGGCCGCGACACGAGCGCCGTCACGACCGCGCGTCAGCTGGGCGCGGGCATCGGCGCAGCACTCGCGGGGTTCGTCCTGCTCGAGACCGTCCCGCACGCCGTGCTCAAAGCGGCCGAGAACGGCGACTCGCCGTTGCCCAGGCTGCACGACGCCGCGGGGCTGGCGTTCGGGCTGCTCGGCCTGATCGTGTTGCTGTCGCTGCCGGCGACGCGCGCGATCCGGGTCGCGCCGCGGCGCTCCCGCACGGATCCCGAAGAGGCGCCGGCGACCGTTCCGTAGCAGCGTGCGATTTCGGCAGGTCGGTCACCACGGCGGCCTCCCGTGCACCCAGCGCCCGCCGGCCATCGTCGCGACCACGCCGATCGCGGCGATCTCATCCGGCGGGCAGGTGACTGGGTCGCGCTGCAGCACGACCAGATCGG
The DNA here is from genome assembly GCA_030774435.1 of Actinomycetota bacterium. Taxonomy (GTDB): domain Bacteria; phylum Actinomycetota; class Thermoleophilia; order Gaiellales; family JALYLC01; genus JALYLC01. Next base: position 62 of record JALYLC010000013.1, on the reverse strand, counting down.
CCGCATAGCCCGGCAGCAGCCTGCCCAGGCGACGCTCGGCCTGGCGCGCATGGGCCGCACCG
>JALYLC010000012.1 GCA_030774435.1 Actinomycetota bacterium | reverse complement strand
CCGATCATGTTGCCGCGCCGGTCGAAGAGCACGCACGAGAAGTCGAGGCCCTCGTTGAAGATCGGCGAGAAGGCGGTGCGGATCATCGTGATGCCCATCTCGCGGCAGATGTTCACGAGGTTGTTGTTGATGACGGCGAGGGTGACGGGATCGATCATGCGCGTGTGAGGTCGAGGACGCCGCTCGGGACGGCTGTGAGCGTCCAGCCAGGGGGGACGACGACGGTGGAGTCCATCGACTCGACGATGAGCGGGCCGTCGCGCGTCTCGTTCGAGGCGAGCCGCCGGCGGCGCACGATGTCGGTGGCAACGAAGCCGGTCTCGGGGAAGAAGACGTCGCGCCGCGCCGCGCCCTCGCCCTCCGCGTCCTCGCTCGGCAGGCCGGCGAACACCGGCGGCTCGCCCATCGCGACGACCGAGAGCCGGACGAGCTCGATCGGGATGCCGTCGAGGCGGTAGCCGTAAAAGCCCTCGTAGAGGCGCCCGTACTCGGCGTACACCTCGGCGAGCGCCGCGTCGTCGATCGCTCCCTCGGGCACGCCCACCTCCTGCTCGTAGTTCTGGCCCTGGTAGCGCATCGCGATGAAGCGGCGCACGGAAGGCTTCTGCGCCAGCCCCTGCGCCGTTACGTCGGCGTGAGCCTGCGCCTCGAGCTCGCTGAATAGCCCGTCGAGCTCGCCGGCGGAGGTCGTGCGGTCGGTGAGGTAGACGCTGCGCACGGCATCCACGCGCACGATCGCGGCGAGCGCGCCGAACGCCGAAAAGAGGCCTGGGCGCGGCGGCACGACGACGCGGCGCATACCGATCGCGTCGGCGATCTCACAGGCGTGGGTCGCGCCGGCGCCGCCGAACGCGACGAGCGCGAACTCGCGCGGGTCGATCCCCTGCTCGACCGTGACGATGCGGATCGCGTTCGCCATGTTCTCGTTGCAGATGCGCACCATGGCCGAGGCGGTGTCGACGCGATCGAGCCCGAGCTCCCCGCCGAGCGCGTCGAGCACTGCGGCCGCGCGCTCCGGGTCGAGCGGGATCTTGCCGCCCAGGAAGTACGCAGGATCGAGGCGGCCGAGCACGACGTCGGCGTCCGTGATCGTCGCGCTCTCGCCGCCCTGGCCGTACGAGGCCGGGCCGGGGATGGCACCCGCGCTCTGGGGGCCGACCTGGAGGAAGCCGCCCGGGTCGACCCAGCCGATCGAGCCGCCGCCGGCGCCGATCGTGCGCGTCGAGACGCTCGGCACGCTCACGGGCAGGCCGAACTCGATCTCGAAGTCCGAGGAGTAGAGCGGCTCGCCGCCGACGATCAGGCAGACGTCGCAGCTCGTCCCGCCCATGTCGAGCGCGATCGCTTCGGGCGTCCCCGCGGCCCGCGCCGCGTAGGCGCCGCCGATCGCGCCTCCCGCGATGCCCGAGAGCAAGAGGTGCGCCGGCCGGGCGCGGGCCTCGCCTGCGAGCGCATGGCCGCCGTTCGACTTCAGGAGCGCCCAGGTGCCGCCGGTGCCCTTGCCCTCGAGCGCCGACGAGACGCCGTCCACGTAGCGCTCGAAGAGCGGCTTCAGGTAGGCGTCCACCGTCACGGTGGTGCCGCGCTCGTACTCGCGCCAGATCGGCGCCACCTCGTGCGAGAGCGAGACCGCCAGCTGCGGGAATCGCTGCGCGAGCAGCTCGCGCGCCGCCAGCTCGTGCTCGGGATTGAGGTACGAGAAGAGGAAGCAGACGGCGACGGCGGGCACCTCCTCGCCGCGTGCCACGACCTCCTGGAGCGCCGTCGCGAGCGCCTCGAGATCGATCGGATCGAGCACGCGGCCTTCCTCGTCCATGCGCTCCGGAACCCCGAGGCAGTCGGGCCGGTGCACGAGCGGGGTCGGCTTGCGCCAGTGGAAGTCGTAGTGGTGCTTGCGGTTGATGCGCTGGATGTGGGGAACGTCCTGGAACCCCTCCGTGGTCAGGTAGACGACGCGCGCGCCGCGGCGCGTGAGCACGGCGTTGATGCCGATCGTCGTGCCGACGACGACGAAGCTGACGGCCGCGGGGTCGAAGCCGGCGGCGTCGAGCGAGGCGTCGATCGCCGCCACGGGGTTGTCCGGATTCGAGGGCACCTTGGCCACGTGCCAGCGCCCGGACTCGTCGTCGACGGCGACGAGATCCGTGAACGTGCCGCCCGTGTCGATGCCCACCGTGATGCCCATCAGAGGAAGATCCTACCCCCGTCGGCCATGACCGTTTGGCCCGTGGTGAAGCGGCTTGCGCGCGATGCCAGCCAGAGGATCGAGCCCACGAGATCGTCCGGCTGCTGGTAGTCCGGCACGACCTGCTCGGCCACGACGGGGGCGACCGCGGCGGGGTGGTCGCGGTTCGCCGTCTCCGTGCCGACCATGCTCGGGACGAGGCAGTTGACCGTGATGCCATCGGAGCCGAGCTCCCGGGCCAGGGAGTGCGTGAGGCCGATCACGGCGCCCTTCGAGGCGACGTAATGAAGCGAGCCCGCGGCGCCGCGGTGGAACATGACGGTGCCGATGTTGATCACGCGCGCGTCGCCCGCGCGGCGCAGCAGTGGCACCGCCGCCTGAGTGACGAGGAACGGCGCACGAGCGTTCAGCGCGAACACGCGATCCCATTCCTCCGCCGTCAGCGTCTCGAACGAGGCCGATGGGTAGATGCCGGCGTTGTTGATGAGCACGCCCAGCCCCGCGTCGCCGGCGAAGGCGGCCACCTCGTCCATGAACGGTCGGATCGTCTCCGGCCGCGTGAGGTCGGCGCCGACGGCGACGGAGCGGCCCCCCGCCGCCTCGATCTCCGCCACCACCTCGGCCGCCGCCGACGCATCCGAGCCGTAGTGAACGGCCACGGCGGCGCCGGCTCCCGCGAGCCCGAGACAGGCCGCGCGCCCGATGCCGCGCGACCCTCCCGTAACGAGCGCGACCCGCCCGGCGAGTCCGAACAGCGATTCGAGCGTCTGCACCGGGCGATCCTCTCACAGGGTTTGAGAAGATCGCGCCGACCCGGACGGAGGAGACGAGATGGACGATCTTGCGCACACGGTCGCGAAGCTGCAGGCGGCCGAGGACATCCGCCACCTGAAGGCCCGCTATGCGCGGGTCTGCGACACCGGCTACAAGCCCGAGGGGATGGTAGGCCTGTTCACGAAGGACGCCATCTGGGACGGCGGGCGCTTCGGCCGTTACGAGGGCATCGACGCTATCTGCGGCTTCTTCGACGGCGTCTCCGCTGACATCGTCTGGGCGCTGCACTACATGATCGCGCCGGTCATCGAGGTCAACGACGACCTCGTGACCGCGAGCGGCACCTGGTATCTCTGGCAGCCCTGCACCGTCGTCGCGCCAGACGGCCCGAAGGCGGTCTGGCTCTCGGGCGGCTATGCCGACCGCTACCGCAAGGAGGACGGCGCCTGGCGGTTCTCCGAGGTGCTGCTCGACGTCCAGACGATCGCGCCCTACGAGGACGGCTGGGTGCGGCGACCGTTCTGGAACGACTGATGGTCCCGCGCATCGATGCCTCTGAACTGCCGGAGCTCGCGCGCGGCTGGGGCTTCGACCCCTCGCCGGACGAGGCCGTCGAGCTCATGGCCGTCGCCGAGGCGATCTTCTCGACGCTCGATCTGCTCGACGGGCAGGAGCCCGACCTGCCTGCGCCCGTCGAGGCCGTGCGCGAGCCGGGCTCTCGCCCGAGCGCCGAGGAGGATCCGCTCAACGCGATCGTCCGCCGCTGCCGCGTGCGCGCGCAGCGCTGCGAGGGGCTCCTCTCCGGGAAGCGCCTCGCGATGAAGGACTCGGTCGCGATCGCGGGCATCCCGCTCACCTGCGGCTCGGCCATCCTGCAGGGCTTCGTGCCGAGGTACGACGCGACCGTCACCGATCGCATCCTGCGGGCGGGCGCCGAGATCGTCTGTATCACGAACATGGACGACCTCGCGATGTCGGGCGGCGGCGAGTCGAGCTGGTACGGGCCGACCCGCAACCCGTTCGATCCCGAGCGCTCCGCGGGCGGGTCGTCGAGCGGCTCGGCGGCGGCGCTCTGGTACGACGGCATCGACCTCGCGGTCGGCTGCGACCAGGGCGGCTCGATCCGCGCGCCGGCCTCCTGGTGCGGGGTCGTGGGGCTCAAGCCGACGCATTCGCTCGTGCCGTACACCGGGATCGCGGGCATCGACCAGACCTTCGACCACTGCGGCCCCATGGCGCGAACGGCCGAGAGCGCCGCGCTGCTCCTGCAGGTGATGGCAGGCAAGGACCCGGGCGACCCGCGCCAGCGCGAGGTGCCCGACAGCGACTACCTGGGCGCCATCGAACGCGCTCCCGAGGACCTCCGCGGCCTGCGCATCGGCGTGGTGAGCGAGGGCTTCTCCGCGGACGTGGGCGCCGAGCCCGCGACCTGCGAGGCCGTCCGCTCGACGGTCGAGCGGCTGGCCGGCCTCGGTGCCGAGGTCCGGGACGTGTCGCTCCCCGAGCACCTGCAAGCCGGTGGCGTCGCCTTCGCCGGCTTCATCGAGGGCATGACCGCGCTGATGAGCTACGGCGGCAACGGCATCGGCTGGTCCGGCCGCTACTGGGAGGAGCTCGCGCCGGCGATCGTCGGGGGCCTGCGCGAGCGCGCGGACGAGCTCTCGCCGCAGGTCAAGGCCACGCTCACGGCCGGCCGCCACCTCCGCGACCGCCTCGGCGGCGCGCCCTACGCGCGGGCTCAGAACCTGCGGCCGTGGCTGCGGGCGGCCTACGACCGGGCGCTCGCCGGCGCCGACGCCCTGCTCTTCCCGACCACGCCGTTCCGCGCCTTCCGGCTGGACGACGAGCTGCGCACCAGCGAGCGCGTCCTGCGGGGCTGGGCGAACCTCGCGAACACGTATCCCACCGACATGTCCGGGCATCCCGCGATCTCGCTCCCGCTGGCGGAGGCCGACGGCCTGCCGGTCGGCGTCATGCTCGTCGGGCGCCGCTTCGACGACGCGCGGCTGCTCGCGATCGCGGCGACCTGCGAGCGGGCGCTCGGCTGGGCGCCGGCCAAGGGCGCGTGACGGATGGGCGAGGGCTTCGACCCGTTCACGATCGAGATCGTCAAGGAGAAGCTCCACGC
>JALYLC010000011.1 GCA_030774435.1 Actinomycetota bacterium | reverse complement strand
GGCGGCAATGCGGCTCGGCGTCGCCCGCCAGACCGTGTTGCATCAGGTCCAACGCGGCGAGCGCCGCGCGATCCAAGTCACGCAGGGACGCCGGAAAGGGCTTCGGATCGAGGTTTCCGGCCAAGAGACAGGACTGTTTGCGCAACCATGAATCGAAAGGAGCAGTGTGAACCAGGACCGGGCGGGCCGAGCAGCAAGACGTTTTCGCGGCCGGCGAGGAAGTCGAGTTGTCCGAGGTGCAGCACGATCGTCTGCTTGACGCTCGCCGCGAAGGAGAAGTCGAACTCCTCGAGTGTCTTGCGGGCGGGGAAGCGCGCGGCGCGGATACGGCCCTCGCCGCCGTGGGTCTCACGCGAGGAGACCTCGGCGGCGAGCACGGCCTCGGCGAAGCGCTCGTAGGTCCAGTCTTCGCTACGCGCACGCTCGGCCAGCCGCGGCAGCGCGCGTGCGATCGACGGGGCTTTCAGCGAGCGACACAGGAACACGAGCTCCGCGGAGAGCTCGCTCATGCCGGGATCAACGCGTCGTAGGCCGCCAAGTCGCGCCGCTGCACACCATCGCTCGGCCTGGTGGGAGCGCCGAGTCGCTCTGCGCGCATCGCCGCGAGCGCCTCGGCGTGGCGCGCATCGGTGATCGTGCGGTGCTTGGCGTAGCTACGGCGGTGATCAGCCGCGATCTCGCCCGTCGCCAGCGAGACCGCGAGGATGCGCGTCTGGCTGATGCGCATCTCGATGCGCTGCCCGACCAGCCGCGGATCAAGCGAGTAGTCACACGTGTCGAAACGCAGGTAGGGATCCTGCCCGACGCGCTCGGTCGCGCGCCGCTCGAGATTCGGCTCGAGCAGCGGTAGCGGCGCCATCGCGGCCTGCTCCTCGCCGAGCAGCTCGATCGGGCGCTGCCGCAGCGTGCGATGCAACCGCTGATTGGCGCGCTCGTCGACCCACGCGTCGAGCTGGGCCTGGAAGTCGTGCTCGTTGACGAACCGCCGCGCCGGCTCGAAGCTCGTCTCCAGATAGCCCTGGAAACGCTCGACCGCGCCCTTGGCCTGCCGGTCACGCTCGCGGCAGAACACCGCGCCCACGCCAAGCTCGCCAAGCAGCGCCGCGTAGGCGTCAGTCGCGCGTCCAAGCCCGGCGTGCAGGCAGCCCTCGCGATCCCACACCAACCGCCGCGGCAGCCCGCCCAGCCGCCACAGGCAACGCTGAATGCCCCAGAGCACATCTGGCGCCTCGCGCGAGAACACCAACGCGCCCGCCGACGCGCGGCTGTAGCCGAGCGTCGCACACACGACGTACGCGCGGCGCTCCTGCCCGCAGCCGACCGGCACCGGGCGCGTCACATGCCAGAGATCGAACTGGCACACCTGCCCCGGCTCATAGCGCGTGCGCTGGAACGTCCGCGCCGGCGCAAACCTTGGCCGCAGCTCGCGCAAGAGATCATTCAGGATCGTCCGCGAACCCGCATACCCCGCCTCGCGCAACCGCTCCAGGATGACCTCGCCCGGCACCCGCGCATCCTCCGCGAGCAGCTCCTCGATCTGCACCCCGAACGCGTCGAGCTTCGAGACCGACCCTGACCGCACATACGCCGGGGGCCGCTCGCTGCGGATCGCCGCGCGCACCGTGTTACGCGCGAAACCACGCTCCCGGCAGATCCTCTTGATACTCCAACGCTCACTCACAGCCAACCGCCGGATCTCCGCCCAATCCCCCACGCCAAGCACCCTCTCTCCCCGCCTCGCCAACACCAAGCAGGGTCCAGATCAAGCCGGACGACGACCCAAGCGGGTCAGAATTCAACCGGCAGAAGAGGGTCAGTTTTCACCCGGCGCCGACAAACTGGCTCGAATCCCGGGCTGTCCACGATCTGCGCGAGATAGATGCGATGGGCGAAGGTGCCGATTGAGGTCGAGCGCCCCGCTGAAGGCCGAGGGGTTGGTGCGATCCACGACGCTGCGCCAGCCCTCCCCACGCCGAGGCACCTGCCGAGACGCGGACACGCCATGACAGCGCTCCGCGCTGACCCGAGCCTTGCCGCTAGGAACTCAGCGGAGCAGAGATGCGACTGCCGCGATGATCGCTTAAGGGGTGTAGCTCCTGGATATCATGACCGCTTGGCATGATCGTCACCTTCCCGCGTGGGACACTTGCAGCGAGTCCTCGCTGTTCGCGCTGCCAAAGCGCCTCGATCCGTTTTTCGATCGCAGGATGAGTGATCACCGCTTGGTGGTGGTTGGTGGCCGCGAGCACGATGAGGGGAACGTCCGGCAGCGGTCGTGCGCGATCGAGTTCACTCGCGCTCTTTACGAAGTTGAGGCCGTCGTGATTGTTGCTCGGATCCCACCCGTGCCGAACCTCCGCGCACAGCGAGGCGCTCACGAGGGGGCACTCACTCTCGAGCGCCAACCGCACACCTCTCGCGATCAGCTCATCGGGGTACTTCTTGGGACGCGCTATCACGGGCTCCTCTCAGCAAGGACCGAATCCTCGCATCAGAGCCTCCGTCGAACCCAGTACGCCTCACGGGCCGATCCCCGGCTTGAGGCGGCACTGGACGCGGTCATTACGATTGATGCGACGGGTCGAGTAGTTGATTGGAATCGAGCGGCCGTCGCGCTTTTCGGGTTCGAACCGGATGAGGCGCTTGGGCGGGTGCTTGCCGAACTCATCGTGCCTTGCGAGTCACGAGCTGAGCACACCAGTGCTCTTCGCCGGTGCGTGGAGACAAGCGAGGGCAAAATCTGGGGTAAGCGAGTTGAGGTCGAGGCCCAAGATAAGGCTGCGCGTCGGTTCCCCGTGGAGTTGACCGTTACCGCGTACATCGACGGCGACCAGCGCTTCTTCACCGCCTACGTTCGTGATGTGTCGGAGCGTCGGCGACGCATGGTTCACGAAGGGATCTTGTCGTCCGCGGGAATGGCGCTACTTGAGCATCCCCGTGATCCGCGAGCGCGGCTCGCAGAGTTACCGCGGTTGTTAGCCCGGATCGTTCATGAGCCTTATTGGGCGTGCGTTCTTGTGGCAGCGGGCGATTGGTACTTGAGGTGCGGCGCGCGAGCTGCCCGAGATGCTCGCTACCGGCCCGTTCGGGGCGTGCGGTGGCGGGCCGGGCTACTGCGGCGTTCGCGGTCGGCTTGGGCGAG
>JALYLC010000010.1 GCA_030774435.1 Actinomycetota bacterium | reverse complement strand
GGCACGCAATATGCGTGCCTGACCCCGGTTTATGCGCCTGCAGTTAGGTGCGCCTCACTACGCGCGTACACTGCAGGCGTGAAGACTGCCCCCGCTCGCCCGTCCGGCGTGGTCGCCGCGCCGCTCGATGCCCAGGCCCTGCGCGCCGATTTCCCGATCCTGGCACGCGAGATCAACGGCTACCCGCTCGCGTACCTCGATTCCGCGGCCTCGGCACAGACGCCCCGCCAGGTGCTCGACGCGATGAACCAGGTCTACGAGCACCACTACGCCAACGTGCACCGCGGCGTGTACACGATCGCGACGGAGGCCACGGATGCCTACGAGGCGGCGCGCGACACGGTCGCTCGCTTCGTAAACGCTCGCAGCCGGCGCGAGTGCATCTTCGTGCGCAACGCCACCGAGGCTCTCAACCTGGTCGCCTACTCCTACGGCGGCGCCAACTGCGGGCCGGGCGACGTGATCGTCTGCAGTGAGATGGAGCACCACTCGAACATGGTGCCGTGGCAGCTGCTCGCCAACCGGACGGGCGCCTCGCTGCGCTATGTCGGCGTGACCGACGACGGCCACCTCGATCTCGACCAGCTCGCCGCGATCGAGCGCGTGGGCCGCGTGCGCCTGGTCGCGATCGTGCACCAGTCCAACACGCTGGGAACGCTCAATCCCGTGCGCGAGATCTGCGACTGGGCGCACGAGCGCGACGCGGTCGTCGTGGTCGACGGCGCGCAGTCCGCGCCGCACCGCCCCGTCGACGTGCAGGCGCTGGGCTGCGACTTCTTCGCCTTCTCCGGGCACAAGCTGCCCGGGCCGAGCGGCGCCGGCGCGCTGTGGGCGCGCGAGGAGCTGCTGAAGGACATGCCGCCCTTCATGAGCGGCGGCGAGATGATCCAGTCGGTCGAGCTCGAGAAGACGTCCTTCAACGCGCTGCCCTGGAAGTTCGAGGCGGGCACGCCCGCGATCGTGGAGTGCGTCGGGCTCGGCGCGGCCATCGACTACCTCGAGGCCGTGGGCATGGACGCCGTCGCCGCACACGAGGCCGAGATCACCGCCTACGCCTGCGAGCGCCTGTCCGCGGTCGAGGGGCTGGCGATCCTCGGGCCGCCGGCCGCCGAGCGGGGCGGCGTCGTCTCGTTCACGTTCGCGCCGGCGCATCCGCACGACGTCGCCCAGATCGTCGACCGGCGCGGCGTGTGCGTGCGCGCAGGGCATCACTGCACGCAGCCGCTGATGAAGCGTTTCGGCGTGCCCGCGACCACGCGCGCGAGCTTCTACCTCTACACCGTGCGCGAGGAGATCGACCGCCTCTGCGACGGGCTCGAAGACGTGCGCGGGCTGTTCACATGATGGACGAGAACTTCTACCGCGAGCAGATCCTCGACCACTACAAGAGCCCGCGCAATCGCGGAGAGCTCGACCCCCACGATGCGACGGCCGAGGGCCAAAACCCGCTCTGCGGCGACGAGATCACCGTCGACCTGCGGCTGACGGACGACCACCGCATCGAGGCCGTGCGCTTCCGCGGGCAGGGTTGCGCGATCTCACAGGCGGCGATGTCCATGCTGAGCGAGGAGATCGAGGGCAAGCCGGCCGTCGAGGTCGCGGCCCTTGGCCGGGAGGACGTCGTCGACCTGCTCGGCATCCAGCTCTCGCCCATTCGCCTCAAGTGTGCACTGCTCGGGCTGGGCGTGGTCAAGGTCGCGCTGAACTCTTCCGTCGGCACGCCGCTGCCCGAGGGCTTCGAAGGCCTCGACGAGGTGACGTGGACCTGACGGCGCGGTCGTTTCCCGCACGCGCCAGCGCCGTGGCAGTGCGCGGGATGGTCGCCACGAGCCAGCCGCTCGCAACGCGGGCAGGCTTGCAGGCACTCGAGCGCGGCGGCAATGCCGTCGACGCGGCGCTGGCCGCTGCAGCGGTGCTGTGCGTCGTCGAGCCGATGTCGACCGGAATCGGCGGCGACTGCTTCGCGCTCGTGTGGCGCGGCGGCGAGGTGACGGGCCTCAATGCGAGCGGCCGCGCGCCGGCAGCGGCGGATCCGGACGCGATGGGGACGGCGATCCCCGTGCGCGGCCCGCTCAGCGTGACTGCCCCCGGTGCCGTGGCGGGCTGGGCCGCGCTGGCCGAGCGTCACGGACGCCTCGGCCTCGAGCGCGCGCTCGCCGAGGCGATCGAGATCGCCGAGCGCGGCTTCGCGGTGACGCCCGTGATCGCCGGCTACTGGGCGAACGCGGCAGCCGAGCTCGCGCAGTACGAGGAGGCGCGCGCGCTCTTCCTGCCGGCGCCCCGCGTCGGTCAGATCGTGCAACTGCCGGAGCTCGCGGCGACCCTGCGCAGGATCGCGAGCGGCGGCGCCGACGGGTTCTACCGCGGCCCGGTCGCCGATGCGATCTGCGCGGTCACGCCGCTCACCCTCGACGACCTCGCCGTGCCGCACGCCGAGTGGGTCGAGCCTCTGCGCCGGCACTATCGCGGCGTCGAGGTCTGCGAGATCCCGCCCAACGGCCAGGGCGTCGCGGCGCTGCAGGCACTCGGCATCCTGGAGGGACTCGACCACACTGGCGGTCGCGCGCTCGACCGCGTGCACCTGCAGGCCGAGGCCATGAAGCTGGCGTTCGCCGACGCGGAGCGTCACGTCCACGACGGCCCGCTGCCGGCGCGCTACCTGGACGACGAGTACCTCGCCTCGAGGCGCGCGCTGATCGACCCGGCGCGCGCGGGTGCTCCCTCAGCGGGGCCGCTGGAGCGGAGCGGCACGGTCTACCTCTGCGCGGTCGACGAGGAGCGCAACGCCTGCTCCCTGATCCAGAGCGTCTACCACGGCTTCGGCTCAATGGTGGTTGCGCCCGAAACGGGCGTCGTCCTGCAGAACCGCGGCCACTGCTTCACCCTCGAGCGGGATCATCCCAACCGGCTCGCCCCCGGCAAGCGCCCGTACCACACGATCATCCCGGGCCTGCTGTTGCGCGACGGCGCCCTGCTCGGCCCGTTCGGCCTGATGGGCGGGCACATGCAGCCGCAGGGCCACCTGCAGCTCGTCTCGCACATGGTCGACCGCGGCCTCGATCCCCAGGCGGCGCTGGACGAGCCGCGCTGGCGGCTCGACCGCGACGGGCTCGAGGGCTGGTCGCTCGCGCTCGAGGAGCCGCTCCACCGCCTCGC
>JALYLC010000009.1 GCA_030774435.1 Actinomycetota bacterium | reverse complement strand
AGAGTAGGAGTGCAAAAGCGTGACAACATCAGCCGAACTGCCGTATTTCTAAGAGCGCGTTTCGGAATGAGCGTGTGTGGCTGGGGTGGTTGGAGCGAGCAGGGGCGTCGGCCGGCTCGCAGATCCGGTTGGAACCCTTTCAAGAGCCGGCCGGCGGCCCTGCGACGCCCCGGAGCCGCCTCGCGCAGCGAGCGAGCCTCCGGGTCGGACGGAAGTCAATTGCCCGGGCGCACCCCGCCACCGATCGAACCTCACACACCGTTGTTCGCGCCCTGGCGATCGACTGCAGGCCGATCCAGCCGCTCCAGACACCACGATCATTCAGTGAGAACGTCCTAGGCGCTGACGAGGCTCAGGCGCTGACGAAGCTCAGGCGCTGACGAGGCTCAAGCGCTGACGAGGCTCGCGCGCTTGTGTGCCCGCGCGAGGGCGAGCAGACCCTGCAGCAGCGGGCGCCCGCCGACCGGCCCGAGGGCTGCGTCCACGGCGTGCTCGGGGTGCGGCATGAGCCCGCAGACGTTGCCGGCCGCGTTCGTGACGCAGGCGACGTCAGCGAGCGCGCCGTTCGGATTGTCGGCGTAGCGCAGCGCGACCTGGCCGGCCGCCTCGACGCGCTCCTGCTCGGCGGGCGGGGCATACCAGGCGCCGTCGTGATGCTTGACGGGGATGCGCAGGACGGCGCCCGGCTCGAGGCCCCCCAGCCAGTGGGAGCCGGCGGCCTGGACGACGAGGTCGACGTCGCGGCAGACGAAGCGCCCGTGGTGGTTGGGGCGCAGCACGCCGGGCAGCAGGCCCGCCTCGCACAGGACCTGGAACCCGTTGCAGATTCCGAGCACGGGGCCTCCGGCCGCGGCAAACTCCTCGACCGCGCGCATGACGGGCGCAAAGCGCGCGATCGCGCCCGCGCGCAGGTAGTCGCCGTACGAGAAGCCGCCCGGGACGATCACGCCCGTGCAGCCGTCGAGGTCGGCGTCGGCGTGCCAGAGGGCGACGCCCTCGCCGCCGAGGTGCTCGACCGCGTGGAGCGCGTCGCGGTCGTCGCAGCTGCCGGGGAAGGTGATGACGCCGATGCGCTCCTTCACTCGGCCACCAGCTTCTCGGCTGCGGTCTCCTCGACCACGACCTCGTAACCCTCGATCAGGCCGTTGGCGAGCACGCGATCCGCGGCTTCGCGACCGACGCGCTCGGCCTCGGCCGGGTCGGTCACATCGAGCTCGACATCGAACAGCCGCCCCGCGCGCACCGAGCTCGCGGGGTAGCCGAGCGACGAGAGCGCCTGGCGAATGGCCTCGCCCTGCGGATCGAGGATGCCTTCCTTGGGACGGACGAGCACTGTCACCTTCACGCGCCGCTCACCCCCATCTCGTCGAGATAGCTCGCGAACGGTCGCCCGGCGAGTCGTTCGTAGGCCTCGCGGTAGCGCGCGGCCGTGCCGTCGCGCACCTCGTCGGGCAGGTCGGGCCCGGGCGCCGTCTTGTCCCAGGCCTGCGTCTCCAGCCAGTCGCGCACGAACTGCTTGTCGAAGGAGGGCGGCGACGCGCCGGGCGCATAGCTGTCGGCCAGCCAGAAGCGTGACGAGTCGGGCGTCAGCACCTCGTCGCCCACGACGAGCGTGCCGTCGCTGTCGATCCCGAACTCGAACTTCGTGTCGGCGAGGATGATGCCGCGCTCGAGCGCCGAGGCGGCAGCGCGCTCGTAGAGCGCGATCGAGGCGCGCTCGACCTCGCGGTAGCGCTCCTCGCCGACGAGCTCCATGCCCTGCTCGGCCGTGATGTTCTCGTCGTGGCCGCTGGTCGCCTTGGTGGATGGCGTGAACAGCGTGCGTGGCAGCCGGTCGGCCTCGCGCAGACTCGCAGGCAGCGGAATGCCGCAGACGGCGCCGGTACGGCCGTAGTCCTTCCAGCCGGAGCCCGCCAGGTACCCGCGCACGACGCACTCGAGCGGCAGCATTTCCAGCCGCCGCACGAGCAGCGCGCGCCCGGCCAGGCTGGGATCGCGTGCGCCGGCCGGGAACTCGCCGACGCTGGCAGAGATCACGTGATTGCGCACGATGTCGGCCGTGAGCGCGAACCAGTGCAGGGAGAGCGCGGTGAGCACGCGGCCCTTGTCGGGGATCGGCGTCGGCAGCACGACGTCGAAGGCGGAGATGCGATCCGAGGCGACGAGCAGGAGCCGCCCGTCGCCGGCGTCGTACAGCTCTCGCACCTTGCCGGAGGCGAGATGGTCGAGCGCGAGCGAGCTAGACATGAGCTGCCTCCAGGCGGTCGAATGCGACGCCCGCATTGCGCAGGGCGGCGTCCAGGTCGAAGATGCGATCGAGCGTAGCGCCATCGAGCAGCGCCGCGGCCTCGGGGTCGGCCTCGAGCAACTGCCTCAGTGGCAGCTCCTCCTCGAACGCGCGCAGCGCGTTGCGCTGCACGATCGCGTACGCGGCCTCGCGTGAGAGCCCGGCCTCCACGAGCGCGAGCAGGACGCTGCCCGAGAACGTCAGCCCGTGCGCCGAGTCGATGTTGCGGCGCATGCGCTCCGGATAGACCTCGAGGCCCTCGGCGACCCACGCGAAGCGGTCGAGCAGGTAGTGCGCGAGCGTCGTGGAGTCGCTCAGCACGACGCGCTCGGCCGAGGAGTGCGAGATGTCGCGCTCGTGCCAGAGTGGCACGTTCTCGAATCCGGCCATCGCGTTGCCGCGCAGCACGCGGGCGAGGCCGCTGATGCGCTCGCAGGTGATGGGATTGCGCTTGTGCGGCATCGCCGAGGAGCCCTTCTGCCCCCGTGCGAACGGCTCGGCCGCCTCGCGCACCTCGCTGCGCTGCAGATGGCGCACCTCCGTCGCGAAGCGATCGAGCGAGCTACCGAGGATCGCGAGCGACGCCAGCAGCTCGGCATGCCGGTCGCGCGCGACGACCTGCGTGGCGACGTCCTCGCGCCCGAGCCCGAGCTCGGCGAGTACGAGATCCTCGACGCGCGGGTCGACGTTGCCGTAGGCGCCCACGGCCCCCGAGAGCTTGCCCACGGCCACGCCGGCGAAGGCCCGCTCGAGGCGCTCGCGATCCCGCCGCAGCTCGTACCACCAGCCGAGCAGCTTGAGCCCGAACGTCGTCGGCTCGGCGTGCACGCCGTGCGTGCGGCCCATGCAGGAGGTGCTGCGGTGCTCCCGCGCCCGCTCCAGCACCGCCGCGAGCGCGCGGTCGAGGCCCGCGAGCAGCTCGACCCCGGCCGCGCGCAACTGCAGCGC
>JALYLC010000008.1 GCA_030774435.1 Actinomycetota bacterium | reverse complement strand
GGTCAGGAGGATGGGTCGTGCGTCGAAGTGGGAGTTCAAGGATGAGGCGGTGCGCTTGTGCCGCTCGGGGTCGTCGTCGATCCCCTGAGACGTTCCGGAAGTGGGTCAAGCAGGCGCAGATCGAGGCTGGGCGAGGTCGAGGGCTACACGCGCGAGGAGAAAGCCGAGATCGTCGCGCTGCGCCGGAGGGTGGCGCGGCTTGAGGAGGAGAAGCAGATCCTGCAGAAGGCGGCGGTGTATTTCGCCAGGGAGACTGATCGGCCGTGAAGACCTTCCGGCTCGTCGACCAAGAGCGCGAGCACCACGCCGTCTCCTTGCTGTGGCCGATGCTGTCTACTGCGGCGCGATCATGCGTCTGTACGCGAAGTGCCGGGAGAGGGCGGGGGAGCGCAAACCGGCGACGACTCGCGAGCAATGCTCCACCGCGCGGCGGAGATCTCAGCCGGATACTCCGCTCTTCGGGAAAGCGTTCCCACGCCCGCGACGGAGCCTACGCCGATCAACTCCAACACGCAAACTTGCGATACGAGCACCCACGCCACCGGCCAACGGCGACGGCGACGGCGACGGCGACGGCGACGGCGGCAGTGAAACGATTTGTTCCGGGTGTCACGCCAGGTGTCACGAAGACTCTCAGAATTACAACGAGCCCAGCTCACTCACGGGCGCCCCACAAAATATTGATTTGCAAGTCTTTGCCTGTTTGGCCGAGACACGCCGAGATTCTGGCGTGCGTCTTTTAACCCGCCTCCCGCGGGGCATCGATGCTTGTGTTCGCGTCATCTCAGGCTGGGTTCGGTCGTCGAAGGGATGAGCGGGTCGCTGCGCCTGCTGCTAACGCGGCCGCGCACGCCTGCTACCCCGTTTCGTCGAGGTCGAGGCGGGCGTGTTGTGCAGTGCCCCGTCGCGGCGAGCGCGTACGGATGCGGAGGCGTTTCGTGACTTTTATCAGCGGTACGCTGCGCCGCTTGCTGCGTGGTTGGAGCGCCAAGTTGGGCAGCGCGAAGTCGCCCTCGACATGACGGCCGAGACCGCGCCCGCTCCTCAACGGCGCTTGGGCGAAGACTGATTCGCGACACGGGAGACAACTCGAGGCGCAGGCACGTTGCACCTGCGCTCGCGAAGCAGTACGTTCGCAGGTGCCGTTAACCGCTCCGCGCGAGCGTCGCCGCCCGCCGGGAGCAGGAAGGGAGTCCCATGCGTCTGTTCCTCGTTCTTGCCGTCCTCGCGGCGTTCGCCTTCGGCGTGCCTGCCGCCGTGTATTCCGCGAGCGGTCACTCGAGCGGTCGCTCGCACGCCGGCGTGCGCCACGACACGCTGCCTCCGCTGCCGCCGCTGAAGCGACAACGGAACGCCGAGGCCGTGGTCGCCGAGCATCTCGCCGCGCTCAACGCTTGCGACTGGAACCGGCTCATGGCGCAGTACCCTCCGTCGGTGCACTTCTTCCTGCCCGGCGGCACCGTGGTGATCGGCCGCGAAGCTGTTGGGCAACTCTTCCTCGGCTTCTGCAAGAGCCGCGCAGAGGGCGGCAACAACGGCCTCATCTTCACGCCACAGGTGACGTTCAAGGTCGGGAACACGATCAACACCCAGTGGAGCGCTGACGCGAGCTTCCTGACGCAGCCCTATCTCGGTGCCGACGCGTACGTCACCAAGCGTGGGTTGATGTACGCGCAGGTAACGACTTTCGGCGCGCCGCCGCTGCCTTACAAGTAGTCGCAGGGGATGCTGCGAGCTTCCTCGGCTGCCGACTAGGCTCGACCTCCGGGCATACGAGCATCGCATGCCCGGAGGGCGTGCTGCGTCCTGTCCAGCCTCCGAGGATTTGCCGCCGCGGACGCTCTCTGCGCTGAGCGCCTCCTGGGCGAGAGCGGAAACGACTGACATTCGACTGACACGAGCCTGAGATACGGGGTCACGGGACGTACCCTCGGCACCCTCGGATATCTCCGTTTTGCAGGTATTCCGAGGACTTGCGTGGACTAGGAAAGCCGCTCATGTCTCCATGGTAAGGAGGGGGTCGACGGTTGGAGTCCGTCAGAGGGCTCTGCAAAATCCCCGCAAACCGCGGAGCTTCTGCTCGGATCGGTTTGCAGGCTCAGCCGCGTGCGGTGGGTATGGAGCCGTTTATGGAGCTTTCAGGTTGAGGACGCCTTCACGTCGGCATAGCTTCCGGCCCGCGCGTGCCGCGCGCTGATCGCAGAACAGCCGCGCTGTTTCAGCGAGCCGCCGCGGATCCGGACGCGGCGCAGAGCGCTTGAGCGTCGGCCCGTTCCAATGTCCCGATGCTCTGGCGAGTCTGCTTCGCAGACGCCCCGGGGCGGCGATATCAGTAGGCTGGAGCCTGGACGAGATTCCGGGGATGAGGGACTGGCATGGAATTCGGCGTACACCTTCCGCTGATCTCGATTGCCGGCGAGCAGCGCTCGCTCGATGACCTGCTCGCATTCACGGAAGCGGCACGCGATCTCGGCTACACGCACCTCTGCGCGAACGACCATCTTGTGTTCTCGCGCCCGTGGCTCGATGGGCCGACGGCGCTGGCCGCCGTGCTCGCGGTCAGCGGTCAGATGACGCTGGCGACGACCGTCGCCGTGCCGGTGCTACGGGGACCGGCAGCAACCGCGAAGATCCTGGCGGCGATCGACCTGCTGTCCGGCGGCCGACTGCTGGTCGGGCTCGGTCCCGGTTCGTCCGCTCGGGACTACGAGCTGGTTGGGGTGCGATTCGAGGAGC
>JALYLC010000007.1 GCA_030774435.1 Actinomycetota bacterium | reverse complement strand
CCGGCGCGCGCAGGTCGGCGAACAGCTCGCAGCGCTCCGGGATCGTGTTCGTCGCGCCGGGCGCGACCGTCAGCCGCCCGATCGTCGCCACCCCGCCGGGGAGCGAGCGGGCGACGTCGTGCGCGTCGACGACCAGCCGCGCCGCCGCCCCGAGCGCGTCGGAGCGCAGCTCCATCGGCACCGTGCCCGCGTGACCGCGGTGGCCGGAGAACGTCAGCTCGAGGCCGGCCATGCCGGCGATCGAGCCGACGATCCCGAGCGGCAGACCCGCGGCCGCGAGCGTCGGTCCCTGCTCGATGTGCAGCTCGACGAAGCAGGCGGGTGGCGGGTCGAGCCACCCGCTGGTCGGCAACTCGCCGAGCCCGAGCGCCCTGAACGCCTCGGCCAGCGAGATGCCGTCGGCATCGAGCAGGTCGCCCTCGTCGTCGTCCAGCATCCCGCAGATCGCGCGGCTCCCGAACACGCCACGGCCGAAGCGCGGGCCCTCCTCGAGGCGGAAGGCGATGACGCTGATGCTGCGGCGCGGCGGGCCGTCGGCGGCGATCGCCTGTGCGGCGTCGAGCCCGCTGAGCACGCCGAGCGCACCGTCGAAGCGCCCGCCGTCGGGCGGCGTGTCGAGGTGCGATCCGCTCCAGACCTCGGGGAGCTCGGGCTCGCTTCCCGGCAGGCGCCCGACGAGGTTGCCGCCCGCGTCGCGCATGACCTCGAGCCCCGCCTCGCGCATCCAGCCGCCCACGAGCTCGTGGGCGACCTCCTCGCCCGCTCCGAAGCCAGGCCGGTTCGTCCCGGCGGCCCTGCCGATCTCGAAGAGCGTGTCGAGCCGCTCGAGGATGCGCCCGGCGCGCCACTCCGGGCTGGTCGCGCGAGGCGCCCCCGGGGTGTCGCCGCTCAGCCTGCTCACGCAGCCGAGTATTGCAGTCCACCAGCCCACCCAGGCGCTGGACGAATCACGGTTCTCTGACTATAGTCAGAGAATGAACGCGTCCATGGTGGAGCGCGTGCGCGGCTTCAACCGGGTCGTGACCGAGCGCATGGGGGCGCTCGATGACGATTTCCTCGGTCGCGGGCGGCCACTCGGCGAGTCGCGCATGCTGTGGGAGATCGGGCTCGACGGGGCAGAGGTGCGTCAGCTGCGCCGCCGGCTCGGCATGGACTCCGGGTACGCGAGCAGGCTCCTGCGCTCGCTGGAGGCCGAGGGTCTGATCGCGGTCGAGACGGCGGCGCCGGACCGCCGCGTACGGCACGCACGCCTGACCGCAGCGGGCGTCGCCGAGCGCGCCGAGCTCGACCGGCTGGCGGAAGAGGTGGCCACGTCCGTGCTCGAGCCGCTCGACGAGCGCCAGCGCAACCGGCTCGTAGCGGCGATGGAGGACGTCGAGCGCCTCCTGCTGGCCTCGCTGATCACGATCGCCGTCGAGGATCCGGCGACTGACGACGCGCGCTGGTGCGTCGAGCAGTACTTCGCAGAGCTCGCCCGGCGATTCGAGGGCGGATTCGACCCCGCGCTGAGCATTCCGGCGGCCACCGAGGATCTCACGCCTCCAGCGGGCCTGCTGCTCGTGGCGCGCCGCCGCGAGCGCCCCGTCGGCTGCGGCGCGCTGAAGCTCCATGGGCGCGGGCCCGCGGAGCTGAAGCGCATGTGGGTCGCGTCCGAAACCCGCGGCGCGGGGCTCGGCCGTCGCCTGCTCGGATGCCTGGAGCAGTGCGCGCGCGACGCTGGCGCCGCCGCCGTTCGCCTCGAGACGAACGGCGCGCTGGTCGAGGCGATCGCGCTCTACCGCCAGTCGGGCTACGAGGAAGTCGAGGCCTTCAACCGGGAGCCCTACGCCCACCACTGGTTCGCGAAGACTCTCTGAACAAGTGCGGCGCATACCTTGGCTCTGACTCCGCCAGGTGGGGTCTGACCCCAGGTGGCGGAGCCTGACCCCAGGGTGGCGGTTGGCTTGGCCAGGGCGTTTGCGGTCTCAAGCCGCTCCGAGGCCTTCCGTCCGGAGAGCGCCCGTCCGGGCCGGGCACAAGGCTGTTGTCCGGATGCCCAAAGGCATCTCGGCCCGTTCGGGCAGGTCGGTGCCAGGTGCCGCCAGATGGGGTCAGACCCCGCCAGGCGGGGTCAGACCCCAGGTGGCTGGGGTCAGACCCCAGGTGGCTCGGCTCTAGCGCGTGTAGGCCGCGGGCACTCCGCCGTCCACGTTCAGGATGTTTCCGGTGCTCTTGCCGGAGCGGCGGTCGGAGGCGAAGTGGACGACGGCCGCGGCGACGTCTTCGGGGAGGATGTTCACGCCGAGGGTCGTGCGGTTGCGGTAGTGCTCCTCCAGCCCTTCGGGCGGAATGCCGTAGTTGGCCGCGCGCTCCTGACGCCAGGAGGAGTCCCAGATCCCCGAGCCTTGCAGGACCGCGTCGGGGTTCACGGTGTTGACGCGGATGCCGGCGACGCCGCCTTCCTCGGCGAGGCAGCGGGCGAGGTGGAGCTCGGCGGCCTTGGCGGACGAGTAGGCGGCGGCGTTGCGGCCGGCGACGAGCGCGTTCTTCGACGCCACGAACACGACCGAGCCGCCCGTGCCCTGCTGTCGCAGGAGGCGGAAGGCCTCGCGGGCCACGAGGAAGTAGCCGGTGGCGAGGATCGCGTGGCTGCGGTTCCAGTCGGCCAGCGTCGTGTCCTCGATCGCGGCGCTCGAGGCGACGCCCGCGTTCGAGATCACGATGTCGACGCCGCCGAAGCGCTCCACCGTCGCGCGGAAGGCCTCGGCCACGTCGGCCTCGCTCGTGACATCGCCCCGGACCGCCAGTCCGCGCGGGCCGAGGTCGGCGATCGCCGCCTCGGCGCCGTCCCCGTCGAGGTCGAAGGAGATCACGGCGGCCCCGAGCGCAGCCAGCGCGGCGACGATCGCCCGGCCGATCCCGCCCGCAGCGCCCGTCACGAGCGCCACCTTGCCCTGCAGCTCGCCTGGCGGCGGCGCCAGCGACAGCTTGTAGAGCTCGAGCGGCCAGTATTCGACGGCGAAGCTCTCGGCCGGTGTCAGCGAGACGAAGCGGTCGACCGCGTGCGCGCCCGCCATGACCTCCATCGCGCGGTGGTAGAGATCGCGCGAGAGGCTCGCAGCCGCGAGCGTCGGACCGACTCCGACCAGGCCGAGGCGCTGCACGAGCACCACGCGCGCGTCCGGATCCATGGGGGCGACGTCCCGCCCGTACTCCGCGACGTACGCGCGGTAGGCCGCGCGGAAGTCCTCGGCGGTAGCGTGGATGCGCTCGGCCAGCGCCTCGGCGTCGTCCTTCGCCGGGTCGAACGGCACCCACAGCGGCACGCGCTTGGTGTGCACGAGATGGTCGGGGCACGGGGCGCCGACCTTGACGAGCTCGGGCGCAGCGCGGGAGGACACGAACTCGAGCGCCTTCGGCGACTCGTCGACACAGAGCAGCTTCGCGCGCGCCGACGAGGTCGCTCCCCGGATCGCAGGCAGCAGCTGCATCAGCGTCGCGTGGCGGGTCGCGTCGTCCAGCTCGGGCACCGCCGGGCCGCCGAAGCGCCGGGCGCCCTTGGTGCGGTCGTTGACGAACGCGATGGCCGTGTTGATCGCGTCGATCGTCGCGTGGTAGGCCTCCTCCGCGGTGCTCCCCCAGACCACGAGCCCGTGCTTCGCGAGCACGACCAGCCGCAGGCCCGGCGTCGCCCGCACGGCCTCGCCGACCTGCTTGGAGAGCGTGAACCCGGGGCGGATGTAGGGGAGCCAGGCGGCGGAGCCGCCGAAGCACTCGCGCACGAGCTGCTCGCCGTTCTCGGAGCCCGCGAGGATGTTGATGCCGTCCGGATGCGTGTGATGGACGTGCGCCGCGGGAACGAACGCGTGCAGGAGCGTCTCGATCGACGGGCGGGGCATGGCGGGATCGAACTGGCAGCGCACGAGGTGGGAAACCATGTCCTCGTCGCTCATCTCGTCGCGCGCGATCAGCGGCAGCACCTCCTGCAGGCGCAGGATGGTGAAGCCCGCGGGCCCGATGGTCGCCAGATCGCTGCCCGATCCCTTCACCCACATCACGGAGCGCTCGACGCCCGTGTGGTCCACGGCCGCGCCCTTGGCCGAGGTGTTGCCGCCGCCGAAGTTGGACACGGCGCGGTCGGCACCGAGCAGGTTCGACGCGCGCACGAGTTGCTCGAGCGGATCCGCCGTGACGCCGTCTGCGCCCCAGAGGTCGTCGGCGGACGCGATCAATTCGGCCGTGGCGCTCATCGCGCGTCTCTTCGCTCGGCCGCGATGCGCTCGGCGCGCCCGGACGCTCGCAGCGCAGCCACGGGATCGTCGGCGGCGCCGAGCGCCCTGCGCGCGTTTGCGCACAGCGGCCGCACGTCGGTGTTGTACGCGTCGAGCAGCACCTCGTGACCGGCGAGCACATCGCCGTCCGCGCTCGCGGCGCGCAGCGCCACCCGGTCGACGATCAGAGCCCGCGCATAAGCGTCCTGGATGTTGACGACGCTCATGACCATCGCCTCGACTTTCGGCTCGATGTTGTGGGACTGATCGATCGTCAGTCGCGGCAGTGCACGACCACTCCCCACGAGCTCGCAGAACGCCAGGTAAAGCTCGAACGGATTGACCGAGCCGACGATGAGGTCGTCGTCCGCGTACTTGCGGTTGTTGAAGTGGAAGCCGCCGAGGCGGTCCTCGGCTGCGAGGATCGAGACGATCTGCTCGACGTTGACGCCCTGGGCGTGATGACCCATGTCGACGAGCACGCGCGCGCGTTCGCCCAGGCGCCGGCAGACGAGCAGCGCGGAACCCCAGTCGGCGAGGTCGGTGGCGTAGAAGGCGGGCTCGAAGAGCTTGTACTCGACGAGGTAGTCCTGCTCGGCCGGCAGCGAAGCGTACACCCGCGTGAGCGAGTCGATCAGGCGCTCCCGCCGCTCGCTCAGATCGTCCTGCCCCGGGTAGTTGGTACCGTCGGCGAGCCACAGCGACTGCGCCGTCGAGCCGAGCCTCCGGGCGATCTCGATGCACTCGAGCAGGTGGGCCTCGGCCTTGGCGCGGATGGCCGGGTCCGGGTTCGTCACCGAGCCGAGGATGTAGTCGGGATCCTGGAAGAGGTTCGGGTTGACCGCGCCGACGCGCAGGCCGGCCGCCGCGATGTAGTCGGCGAGCCCCTGCACGTCTGACACGGCGTCCCAGGGGAAGTGCAGGGCCACCGCACCGGCCGTGCCGGTCAACCGTTGCACCTCGGCGGCGTCGTCGACGCGCTCGAAGACGGTGCGCGGACGGCCGGCCTGGGGGAAGACGCCGAAGCGCGTGCCGGAGTCGCCGTACCCCCACGACGGCGTCTCGATCACGAGGGAGCGGAGCGCCGCCTCCGCCGCGTCCACGTCGACACCTCGCCCCCGCAGCCGTGCCGTGAGGTGATCGTGCTCGGTCACGTCTTCGTCCTCTCGTGAGCCTGCAGCGCCGTGGCCTGCAGGAAGCGCGCGTAGGTTTCGTCGCCGGCCGCGTCGCCGCGCGGCTCGTAGGTCGCGAGCTGCGCCGACGCGGCAGCGACCGTCCGCATCTCCTCCAGGCTCGAGAGCTCGCCCGCGGCGCGTGCCTGGACGAGCACGTTGCCGAGCGCCGTCGCCTCGACCGGTCCCGCCAGCACGCGCCGGCCCAGCACGTCGGCCGTGATCTGGCAGAGCACCGCATTGCGCGCCCCGCCGCCGATCACGTGGATCGTCTCGACGCTGCGGCCCGTGACCTGCTCGAGGCGCTCGAGCACGAGGCGGTACTTGCAGGCGAGCGAGACGAGGATGCTGCGCACGAGCTCGCCGGTGGAGGCCGGAGCTCGCTGCCCTGCGCGCACGCATGCGCTCGCGATGCGCCTGGGCATGTCGCCGGGGCGCAGGAGATCCTCGTCGTCGGGATCGAACAGGGGCACGTCGTCACTCGCGGCCTCGGCGAGGCGCAGCAGGTCCTCGTACCCGGCCGAGCCGGACGGCTCGAGCGAGCGGCGGCTCTCCTGCAGGAGCCACAGCCCCATCACGTTGCGCAACAGGCGTGTCGTGCCGTCGACGCCTCGCTCGTTGGAGAGGTTGAAGCGCTGCGCGTCCTCGTCGAGCACCGGCTCGTCCACCTCCAGCCCGAGCAGCGACCAGGTGCCGCTGGAGAGGACGGCGGAGGTGCGATCGCGCAGCGGCGCGGCCACGAACGCCGAGGCCGTGTCGTGGGCCGCCACCGCGCACACGGGCACGTCGCCGAGCTCGTGGTAGGGGAGCAGCGCGCCGGTGACCGTGCCGGGCTCGATGAGCTCGCCGAAGATGAGCGAGGGGAGCCCGAGCTGCTCGATCAGCTCGTCCGCCCAGCGTCCGCTGCGCGCATCGAGCAGGCCGGTGGTCGACGCCGCGGTTGCCTCGTTCGCCACCACGCCGCTGAGCCAGCTCGTCAGCAGATCGGGCACGAGCGCGATGCGCGACGCGGCGGCGAGGCTCTCGCCGTCCTCCTCCGCGAGCAGCTGGAACACCGTGTTGATCGGCATCGTCTGGATGCCGGTCGTCCGGTACATCTGATCGCGCGGGACGCGGGCGTGCGCGCGCTCGACCATGCCGACCGTGCGCTCGTCGCGGTAGTGGAACGGGAGGCCGAGCACCCGCCCGCGATCGTCGAGCAGGGCGTAGTCGACTCCCCAGGCGTCGACGCCGACGCTTCGCAGGGCGTGGTCGGCCGCAGCGGCATGCAGCCCGTCGAGCGCGGCGGCGAAGAGCGAGAGCAGGTTCCAGCGCAGGCCGTCGGGCAGGCGCACGGGCCGGTTGGGGAAGCGGTTGGCCTCCTCGAGCTCCACGCGCCCGCCGGCCAGCCGCCCGCACAGCACGCGCCCGCTCTCGGCGCCCAGATCGATCGCGGCGTAGACGGCCGGACCGCTCACTCGACCACCGCCAGCTCGAGGTCGAGCAGGGCGGCGACGCGGCGGATGTCGGCCGCGCGGTGCCCGACGCCGAGGGCCACGTGGTGCGTCGGGCCCTCGGCGCACCAGGCGTCCATGAACGCGGCCGGGCCGCGAGCGAAGCGGATGCGCGAATTGGTGTTGCCGATGCGGAAGGTCGGCCCCGCGATCGACTCGCCCTCGGCGGCGAGCAGCTTCAGCCGCCCATCGGCGGTCTGCGAGAGACCGGCGATCGTGACCGGCCCGAGGCGCACCTTCATCTCCACGGACAGGCCGGCCCCCGACTTGCCGTGGAAGAGCTCGAGCGCGCGCAGCACTGGCCGGCCGTCCGCGATCGCCACGTGCCCGGGGCCGTCGTGGCCCATGAGCACGAACTCCTCGTCGAAATCGAGCGCGTAGAACTCGGTGTACGAGCCGCCCGCGCCCAGCCGGTCGAGCAGGAACATCGCAACGTTGGTCTTGAGGTCGCCCTCGCCCGCCGTGGGGATGCCGCGTGCGGTCAGCAGCGAGTTGCCGACGATCAGGCCGGCGCCGACGCGCTCGCTGATGTTGTCGCCGAGCCCGCGGTAGTAGTACGTGAGCCCGTCCAGGGCGAAGTCGCGCACGAGCGTGTCGAGGCCCACGGCGACGCGCGCCGACCAGTCGAAGTGGTCGGGGTCGATCTCCCCGGCGATCGGGTCGACCCCCGGGACGGCCAGCTCGAAGGCGGCGCGGATCTCCTCGCCCTTGCTCTCGACCTCGGCCGCCGTCGCGCCCTCCACCCGGGCCACCAGATCGTCGATCTCGAGGATCTCGACGTGCGAGCCGACCTGCGCCTGGATCTGCGTGAAATCCGAATACATGTCGAGCATGCCGGGGTAGTTGTGCCCGAGGAAGCCGAAGCGGGCACGGCGGGCGCCCCGCGCCGCGCCGGCGGCCTCGATCCAGCCGCGCAAGCTGTCCCAGGCCGGGTCGCCGGCCAGCAGCGTGCCCGTCACGGTGTGGTACGGAACCCGCGCCCGCGTGAACGCGCCCGCGAGCTCGGGGACGCAGCAGGCCGAGCAGTTCGCGAGCCATTCGCCCGTCGTCATCGCCGCGTAGTCGAGGCTGCGCGCAGGCTGCAGGTTGAGGATGACGACCGGCACCTTGGCGGCCTGCACGGCGGGCAGCACCTGCGCGGAGGTCGCGTAGGTCGCCGTGTAGAGCATGACGATGTCGACGCGGCCCGCCGCCAGCAGGTCGCCGGCCTCGCGCGCGCCCTCCGCGGTGTCGACGAGGCCCGCCGAGACGACGTCGGCACCGAGCTCGGCCAGGCGCGCCTCGACGTCGCGCTGGTAGCCGAGCAGGCGCTCGTGCAGACCCTCGAACTGCGGCCAGTACGCCGCCAGGCCGATGCCGAGG
>JALYLC010000006.1 GCA_030774435.1 Actinomycetota bacterium | reverse complement strand
AACATCCTCAGCGCCAGTGCTGGTGACCGCCCGCTCGTGGTCGTGATCGAGGATCTCCATTTGGCGGATGCCGCCACACTCGATCTGCTTCCCTATCTCGCCCGCAAGACTCGCGGAAAAGGCATCCTCATCATCGGAACGTACCGCAGCGACGAAATACACCGGCTGCATCCGTTGAATGACACCATTGCAGAACTTGCTCGGGGCCGCCTGGCGGACACCATGGTGCTTCGTTCGCTCAGCGTCGAGGCGACCGGAGCCCTTATCCAGGCGGCCCTGCGATTAAGGGCGGCGCCGGCGCCGCAGCTTCGCCGGGCTCTCCACACGCGATCCGCGGGTAACCCGTTCTTCATCGAGGAGATCCTCGGTGCACTCGTCGAGCGTGGTGACCTGGAGTACCGCGACGGCGGTTGGGTTTGGAGACCCGACTCTATCGAGGTCGCTATCCCCGAGTCGGTACGCGCGGCGGTGATGAGCCGGCTGCGCCCACTCTCACCGGCGGCCAGGGGTGTGCTGCACGTTGGGGCCGTCATCGGCGAGCAGTTCAGCTTCGAGTTGCTGCGAGACGTGAGCCGCCTCTCGGAAGACGACGTGACCGCGGCGATCCACGCTGCGATTGATGCTCAGATCATCGTTGAGCAGACCAGGTCAGATGACAACACCTACTCATTCCGGCATCAGCTGACGCGCGAGATCGTGCTCGCGGAGCTGCTGCAGCGTGAACGTCGGCAATTACACATGGCAGTCGGTCGAGCGCTCGAGGAAACCGCCCGCTCTGAGGACGCCGAAGATCTCGCCTATCACTTCGATGCTGCGGGCGACGATGGGCGCGCGCTCATCTATCACCGGAGTGCCGCGGAGAACGCTCTCCGCGCATATGCGTTTCTACGCGCGACCGACCACCTTCAGCGAGTCCTCGAGCTTGCCCCGGAGGATGAACCGACCGGTCCGCTGTACCTTCGACTGGTCGACGCGGCCGCTTGGGCCGGCGATCCGGCCCTGGCCCTGCGGGCAGCAGAGGGTGCACGTGCGGCATTCGAGGCCGCCGGTGATACCCGTGGATCTGGATCGGCTTGCCTGAGGATCAAGCACTACGCATGGCTCACAGGCGACGATGAACGCAGCCTCGCCGCGGAACGACGCGCGCTCGAGCTGCTGGAGCCGCTCGTCCGACCACGGAACTAGCCGACGCGCTCGCCGGGATGGCCCTGCGAACGCTTTCGGAGGAGCGCCTCGAGGAAGCGATCGCCGCCGGGAAGCGCGCGATCGAGATCGCCGGTCGCGTCGAGGCCGTTCCGGCACACGCTCATGCTCTACTCGTGATTGGGTTGGCGACAGCGCGGCTCGGGCAGGTCGATGGCGTCGCTGTAATTCGCCAAGGCCTCGAGATGCTGCAGAGTCACGAGCTCTTCGAGGCCGCCCAATACGGCTACTCGGACCTGGCGTCGGCGATCACGTTGCTGGGTGCGACGCAAGAGCAGCGACGCGAGCTGTTCGCCGAGCGACGGGCGTACGCGATGCGGCATGGGTATCGGCCCGACGCCCTGATCGTCGACGAGTGCGACTTCGCGTTCGTGCGGGGTGATTGGGATCAGGTGCTCGGACCCGCAGCCGAGATGACGCCCACAACGACGTACTCGGACCTCGCGGCGCTCCGGGAAGGATTCGTACTGATGGCGCGCCACGGCCCAAGGGGGGCATCCCTGAGGATCGAGGAGGCTCGCCAAAGAGTGATCGGTCGGCGCGAGGCCTGGCGAGTCAGCGACGCTGCCGGACACGGATCGGCCATCGCACTCATGAGCGGGGCTGCCGAACGCGCTCTCGAGTACGCGGAGCCAGCGGCGCAACTTCTGGCAGGCGACTTCTGGCATCGCGGAGTCAACATCGCTGCGGCATGCGCACTGACGGCCGCGAGAACGCTCGGCGATATTCCGACCCTCGAGCGTTGGATCGAGCTCTCGCTCAGACAGCGCGCGGGGCCGTCGTCGCGGGCGGCTGCGGCGCGCAGAGCTCGAGCGAGGGCGGAAGCGGCTGCGCTCCGTGGAGATGTGGATGGCGCGATCGCAGAGCTCACCACGCATCTGGACGTATCCGATGAGCACCTCTGGTATCCCGGCACGCTTGCACGGCTGCGCTTGATGGAGCTTCTTCTCGATCGTGCCACGCCTGCCGACCGCATGACGGCGGAAGGACACTTTGCTGTCGTTCTTCAGTTCTGGCGAAAGGCCAAAGCCACCTGGTATCTCGCACGGCTCGCCGAGTGGGCCAAGACACGCAATCTGGCAATGCCGAAGGCCGATCCTCAGCCGAAAGGGCCGCGCCGTGGCC
>JALYLC010000005.1 GCA_030774435.1 Actinomycetota bacterium | reverse complement strand
CTTGAAAGGGTTCCCACCGGATCTGCGAACCGGGCGGCGCCCCTGCTCGCTCCAACCACCCCAGACCCACACGCTCATTCTGAAATGCGCTCTTAGGTCAGACATCCTGTCTCGCCGCTCGGCCCGCGAGTATCATCGGCGCGAATCTTCAGCTCCCGGAGGCGTCTCATGTCGAAGAAGATCATTCGGGGCGGCACGATCGTGACCGCCGTCGACACCGTCCTCGCGGATGTCCTCATCGACGGTGAGAAGATCGCGGGCGTCGGCAGTTTCGAGGGCGTTGACGCGGAGGTGCTGGACGCCACGGGCTGCTTCGTGCTTCCGGGCGCGATCGACAACCACACGCACCTGTCGATGCCGTTCGGAGGCACCACGACCGCGGATGACTACGACACCGGCACGCAGGCCGCGGCCGCGGGCGGTACGACCTGCCTCGTCGACTTCGCGCTGCAGATGGAGCCGGGTGGCCTGCGCTCGTCGCTCGAGCAGTGGATGGGACGCGCCGAGGGCGCCGCGCACGTGGACTACGGCTTCCATATGGCGATCACCAAGGCCGACGCCGGCACATTCGCCGACATGCAGGCGATGGTTGACGCGGGCGTGTCCACGTTCAAGGTCTTCCTCGCCTATCCGAACGTGCTGATGGTGACCGACGACCTCTTCCTCGCGGTGCTCGAGCGCAGCCAGGAGACGGGGGGTCTCGTCATGGTGCACGCCGAGAACGGCTTCGCCATCGACCACCTCGTCAAGAAGGCGCTGGCGGCGGGCGATACCGATCCGATCTACCACGCGCTCACGCGCCCCGAGGAATTCGAGGCCGAGGCCACCGGGCGGGCGATCCGCCTCGCGGAATACGCAGGCGCTCCGATCTACATCGTCCACGTCTCCTGCAAGCCCGCCGTGGACGAGCTCATCGCGGCGCGCGCACGCGGCGTGCCGGCCTATGGCGAGACCTGCATCCAGTACCTGTTCGCCTCGATCGACGACCTGCGGCGTCCCGACTTCGAGGGTGCCCGTTACGTCTGCTCGCCGCCACTGCGCGACGCCTGCAACCAGCCGCACATGTGGGACGCTCTCAACTTCGACCACCTGCAGTCGATCTCGACCGACCATTGTCCGTTCAACGACGAGCAAAAGCGCCTCGGCTTCGGCGATTTCTCGAAGATCCCTAACGGCCTCGCCGCGATCCAGCACCGGCTGCCGCTGCTCTGGGAGCACGGCGTGAAGAGCGGCAGGATGTCGCCGAACCGCTTCGTCGAGGTGACCTCGACCGCGATCGCGAAGATCTTCGGCCTCTACCCGAACAAGGGCACGATCGCGCCCGGCGCCGACGCCGACATCGTGATCTTCGACCCGGCCCGCGAGCACGTCTTCTCGACGGCCACCTCCTTCATGAACGTGGACTACGACCTCTGGGAGGGCCAGAAGGTGTCGGGGTCGCCGCGCCAGACGCTGAGCCGCGGCACGGTCGTATTCGACGACGGCAAGATCGTCACGCAGCCTGGCCACGGCCGCTTCGTCAAGCGCAGCGTCTTCAACCCCTCCTAGCGGGCCGCACCCGCGCTGGCATGAGCTGGGACTCCGCGAGCGCTGCCGAGCGCGTCGCGCGGGCATACGCGGCGCCGGACCTGACGGCCGTGCGCGAGCGGCAGATCGACCTGCTCGGCCCGCAGGCCGGCTGGCGCATCGCCGACATCGGCTGCGGCCCCGGGGCGTTTGCCGCCGCGCTCTGCGCCCGCGGCGCGCGCGTCACCGCCATTGACTCGGCGCGTGCGATGCTGAACGCCGTCGAGGCGCGCGGGCTTGGCTGCGAGCTCGTCCTGGCCGACGCGCTGGCACTCCCGCTCGCGACCGGATCGCACGACGCAGCCTGCCTCGTACAGGTGCTCGAGTACATCGACGATCCCGTCGCAGCGCTGCGCGAGGCCGCGCGCGTGGTGCGACCCGGCGGCGCCGTGCTCGCCGCGGACACGGATTGGGACACGCAGGGCTTCAACGTCGCCGATCGCGAGCTCGCGCGCGGCGTGATGCAGGCCTGGGCCGACGGCAAGCCCGACGGCTGGGCGGGCAGGCGCCTGCGCGGCTGGCTGACCGCGGCGGGCCTGGTGCCAGAGGATCGCTGTGTCGTCGTGCTCGACGCGACGGAGTGGAGCGGCGACACGTTCATCGCGCACAACTGGCCGCACTACCGGCGCGGTCTCGAGAATGCGGGGCGCGTCTCCGCCGCCGACCTCGCGCGCTTCGAGGCCGAGATCGAGGAGTCCGTGGCCAGTGGCGCGTTCTACTGGAGCGTCGTACGCCACGCCTGGCGCGCGCGGGCGCCGGGCTGACGCACATCTACTCCGCGGCGAGCACCTCGTGGAAGAACGCCGTGACGATCGCTACCGCTTCGTCCGGGCACTCGAGCAGGTCGGCGTGGCCGATCTCAGGGAACTCCTGCAGCCGGGCGAGCTCGGGCTTGAGCTCGACGATCTGACGCGCCGAAAAGCCGGATTTCGCGAGCACCGGCGGACAGAGCATGTCGTGGGTGCCGTTGGTCAGCAGGATCGGTCGCTCGAGGCTGCGCACGAGCGGCTCGAGGTCCATCTCCTCCATCGCGAGGCAGGCCTGGCGGACGGTGAACGTCGAGTTGAGGCGCGTGATCTGGCGCACCATCTCGAACGTGTTCTCGCCTTCGGGCTTCTCGAGGTGGTGGCAGCCGACGGCCTGCGTCGTGACGTGGTCGGCGAAGTCGTCCCAGCTCATCGTCTCGGCACAACGCCGCCAGAAGCGGAAGATCGCCATGCGGTGGACGTCCGGCCGGGCGAAGGCGACGTCCGGGCAGGCGGCGACGCAGCGCGCCGGATACTTGCAGGCGAACGCGAGCGCGATCATGCCTCCCATCGAGGTGCCGTGGACGAGCACGCGCTTGAGCCCGACGGCGTCGAGCAGCGCCGCGCCGTCGTCGGCCCAGCCTTCGATCGTGTAGCGCTCGCTGGGCACATCCGAGCGCCCGTAGCCCCGTGCGTCGAACGAGAGCAACCGGAAGTTCTCGCGGAAGCCGTCGTTGACCAAGCCGAAGTTCTGGCGCCCGAAGAGCGAGCCGCCGAACTGGAGGATGACCGGCTTGTCCTCCGGCCCCGTGAACTCGAAGTAGAGGCGGATCCCGTCGGGCAGAGTGGTGTACGGCATCAGGCAACCTCCGCGGTCGGTTAGGCGCAGGTACGGCTGCGCGGCGAGCATAGCGGCGTACGTCTGACTTTTCACCGAAGCGCGCGGCCAGTAGGGTCGGCACGTGCTCGATCCGATCATCGACGCCCACTTCCACGTCGACGACGTCCCCGCGCTGGGCTGGCACATGCCGCCCGAGCTCGCGATCGAGCAACTCGACGCCGCGGGCGTCCAGACCGCCGTGATCATGACGATCACCGACGCGCCCGAGGTCAACCCGACGGCGCTCGAGATGATCGCCGACGCCTGCGCGCGCTGGCCCGGGCGCTTCGAGGCCTACGCGCGCATCCACCCGTGGTACGGCGACGAGGCCGAGCGGCTGCTCGTCCGCGCCATCCGCGAGCTGCGCTTCGTCGGGCTCAAGCTGCACCCGGTCACGACGATCGCGCACCCGGCGGACGAGAGCTCGCTGCGCCTGATCCGCGCCGCCGCACGGCTCGGCGCGCCGACGATGATTCACTGCGGCGACGATCCCTTCTGCACCCCGCTCGAGCTCGAGCAGGCCGCCATCCGCGTGCCCGAGGCGACAATCGTGTTCGGCCACATGGGCGCGTACTTCCACGGCCAGGACGCGCTCGCGGTCGCGGAGCGTTGCGAGAATGTCGTGCTCGAGACCTCGGCCTGCCCGTACCCGGAGCTGATCGGCGAGGCCGTGCGCCGCGTCGGAGCCGGTCGCGTGATCTTCGGTTCGGACGGGCCGGGCTGTCCGCCGGCGATCGAGCTGGACAAGGTCCGGCGCGCCGGTCTCGCGCCGGCGGATCTGCGCAAGGTGCTGTACGAGAATCAGCGCGCACTCATGGAGCGGGTCGAGCGGTGATCGTCGATGCGCTCGTGTACGCCGGCACGAGCCTCTACGGCGGTGGCCGCACCCTCGCCGAGTTGCTCGCGGAGGCGCGCGGCGCGGGCATCGACCACCTCGTCGCCGCGCCTGCGAAGCCCCGCGACTACGACCTGGCGGCCGCCAGCGAGCGCCTCGCCGACGAGTGCAGCGAGAGCAGTGACCGCGCCGTCTGCCTGGCGCGCCTCGACCCCTGGCAGGACGACGCACCCGACCGCCTGGCCCGGCTGCTCGAGCATCCCGCGGTGCGCGGGCTGCTCCTGCACCCGTGGGAGGAGACGTTCCCCGCGAACCACGAGCGTGCACTCGCGCTCGCCGTCCGGGCGGCCGCGCACGGCCGCCCGGTGATCGTCGAGGCGGGGCACCCGCTCGTTGCCGAGGCGCTCTCGCTCGCCGATCTCGCGCGGCGCGTCGAGGGCACCGTCGTGATGACGCGCGGGGGCCAGGTCAACATGGCAGGGCTGGCGCAGCAGTCCGCCGACCTCGCCCTCGAAGCCGCGCCCAACCTCTGCGCGCTTTCGGCCGGGGTGTACCGGCAGGACTGGCTCGAGGGGTGCGTACGCCGGTACGGGGCGCAGCGGTTGCTCTATGGCTCGTGCGCGCCGGTCTTCGACATCGGCTACGAAGCGGAGCGCGTGCGCCGTGCGGAGATGGGCGACGACGAGCGCGCAGCGGTCACGGGCGGTAATGCCATGACGCTGTTCGGACTGGCAATGGAGGGCTGAGGATGAGACGCGTGCTGGTTACGGGAGGGGCGTCCGGAATCGGAGCGGCCTGCGTGGATCGCTTCCAGAACGATGGTTGTAGCGTGGCGGCGCTCGACCGCAACGCCGCCTCCGTCGCGCTGAGCGGTGCCGAGGTGACGCTCGCGTGCGACGTGACCGACTCGGATGCGCTCGCCGCCGCCGTCGATCAGGCCGCTGCGGAGCTCGGCGGGCTCGACGTCGTCGTCGCAGCTGCGGGCATCGCGGCACGCGGCACCGTGGCGGACACCGACCCGGAGGAGTGGGATCGCGTGCTCGCCGTCAACCTGCGCGGCGTCTACCTGACCGGCCGTGCGGCGATCCCGCACCTGCGCGCCGCCGGTGGCGGCGCGATCGTCAACATCGCGTCCCAGCTGGGGCTCGTCGCGGCGGCCGGCGCTGCCGCGTACTGCGCGTCGAAGGGAGCGGTCATCTCGCTCACGCGAGCGATGGCGATCGACCACGGCCACGAGGGCATCCGCGTCAACTGCGTCTGCCCGGGGCCGACCGACACGCCGCTGCTCGAGCCGTACTTCGGCGGCGCGGCCGACCCGGCGGCCGAGCGCAAGGCCTACGAGGCGATGCAGCTACACTCGCGACTCGTCACGGCCGACGAGATCGCCGGAGCCGTCGCGTACCTCGCCGACCCCGGCTCGAGCTCGACGATGGGCGCAGCGCTCGTCGTCGATGGGGGGTACACCGTCCGATGATCGTCCATCCCGTCGGAGACACCGCCGAAATCGTCATGCAGGTCGACCACTCGCTGGTCGCGGGCGCGCTCGCGGAGCTCTGGCGCGACCTCGAGCCGCGCGAGTCCGTGATCACCGCGGCGGCGCTGCACGATTGCGGATGGCGGTCGTGGGAGGCCTCGCCGCGCCTCAACGCCGAAACAGGCCGCCCGCAGAACTTCCTTCAGGTCGACATCGACCTGCACCTCGCGTTCTACGAGGCGGGGATCGCCGAGGTCACCGCGCGCGATCGCTACGCCGGGATGCTCGTGGGCAAGCACCTCGCCGGCATCTACCGCCGGCGCTACGGCACCCAGGCGGCGCTCGCGCTCACGCGCGCTCCGGATGCCGAGGCCAAGATCGACGAATTCGTCGGTCGGATCGAGGAGCGGTTCACGGCGCTGCAGCGTGAGCTCGGCGTCTCCGACGAGGAGTTCTGGCGCAACTACGTGGTGCTGCAGGTCTTCGATCGGCTCTCGCTCTGGCTCTGCCACGGCGACCCGGCGGGGACGGGGAGCATGGAGATCGTCCTGCCGGAAGATGGCGTGCTCACGGTCTCGCCAACGGCGGATGGCTGCTCGCTGAGTCCGTATCCGTTCGCGACCGAGCCCGTGGCGATCTCCGTCCCGGTGCGGGTCGTGCCGCTCACCGGCTACGCGAACGACGCCGATTGCGCAGCGCAGATCCTGGCGGCTCCGATCGAGCAGCGGCTCGCCCGCATCACCGCCGGCTGACTCGGACCTCAGTCGCCCTTGTTGTAGTCCCAGGTGACCCAGGCGGTGGGCGTCATCGTGACGATCGTGCGGCCTTCGGCCATGATCGGCTCCAGATATGCCTCCGCATCCTCCTCGCCGAGGTACTTGACGAGCGCCTTGTAGGTCACGTCGCGGATCAGCGCGGGATCCCGCGAGAGCACGGCGTCGCCGCGCACCGTGACCGAGCGGGCGCCCGCGGCGAGGCCGTCGGCCAGCCGGTAGTCCTCGTCGATGACGAGACTCATACGCGGATCGCGCGCGAGGTTCGCGAGGTGCACCCTGTTGGCGCCGAGCGTGTGCCGGAACACCCCGCCCTCCCACACGAACCAGATCGGGGTGAGGTGCGGATAGCCGTCTGCGCGCTGCGTGGCCATGCGAGCCATGATCCTGCGGCCCAGGTACTCGTCGATCTCGGCCTGGGTGAGCGCGTTCTCCGGAGTTGCCGTCGACTTGTTACTCATCGCTCCCTCCCCTCGCGTTGCGAGCGACACTACCGGGCGCGCGGGGGTAGGCTCAAGCGAACGTCCGACGTAAGGCACGGAGCCTCTCGCATGACACCGCGGTTCGGCATCTTCCTGTCAGCACAGCACCCGCCGGAAATGCCGGCGAGCCAGATCGTCCGCGACTGCTGCGAGCAGGTGCGACTGGCTCGTGAGCTGGGCTTCGACGACGTCGCGGCGGGCCAGCACTTCCTCGCACAGCCGTACCAGATGCTGCAGCTCGTGCCGCTGCTCTCGCGGATCGCCGCCGAGGCGGGGGAGATGCGCCTCTGCGCCGGCATCCTCCTCCTGACGCTGCTCAACCCCGTCGAGGTCGCCGAGAACGCGGCCACGCTCGATGCGATCACCGACGGCCGTTTCGTGCTCGGTCTCGGGCTCGGCTACCGCCAGGAGGAGAACGACGCGTTCGGACTGCCGGGGAAGCGGCTGCGCGTGTTCGAGGAGAAGCTCAATGTGGTGCGACGGCTGCTGGAGGGCGAGGCCGTGACCGCCGAGGGGCACGGCTTCCGCCTCCACGAGCAGGAGCTGGGGCTACGGTCGACGCAGGCCCCGCGACCGCCGATCTGGCTCGCCGCCAACAACGACAACGCCGTTCTGCGCGCCGCGCGTCTCGCCGACGCCTGGCTGCTCAACCCCCATACGAAGCTCTCCGAGCTCGAGCGCCAGGTCGGCCTGTACCACGCCGAGCGCGAGCGCTGCGGCCTCCCTCCCGCCGCCGAGGTCCCGATCATCAAGGAGCTGTACGTCGGCAACGACGACTCCTCCGCGCTGCGCGCTGCGCGGCCCTACCTCGAGGACAAGTACAAGGCCTACGTCCGATGGGGCCAGAGCGAGGTGCTCCCGCAGGGCGATACGCTGCGCCAGGACTTCGACCGGCTCGCGCAGGGCGGGCGCTTCGTCGTCGGAGGCCCCGAGAGCTGCGTCCGCCAGGTGCGCGAGCACGTGCGGCGTCTCGGCGCCACGAGCTTCATGTTTCGGTTCCAGTGGCCGGGCATGCCGCAAGACCTGGTGCTCAGCTCGATGCGGCGGGCGGGCGAAGAGGTCATGACCCTGCTGCGCCAGCCGGAATAGCGAGGGGTACCATGCCCAGGATGCTCGCCTCCCGGCTCGCCTGTGGGCGCTCGGCGCGCGCATGACGCAGGTCTCGTTCTACTACGACGTCGTCTGCCCGTACTCATATCTCGAGACGCACGCGGTCGAGGAAGCCGAGGACGCGGGCAGCATCGAGGTCACGTGGCTGCCGTTCGAGTTGCGCCCGGCGCCGCGTCCGCTGCTGGAGCCGCGCGGCGACCATCTGCGCGTCGACTGGACGCGCCGCGTCTATGCGCGGGCGCTGGCTGTGGGAGTCGAGATCCACCTGCCGCGCTTCCAGCCGCGTTCGACGCTTCCGCTCGCTGCCTGCCTGTGGGCCTCGGAGCACGGACAGCTCCGTGCTTTCAAGCATGCGCTGTACGAGGCGTTCTTCTGCGAGGGCGAGGACATCTCGAGCGAGGCGCAGGTCGCGCGCGCGGCGCAGGGCGCTGGTCTCGATCCGGTT
Source organism: Actinomycetota bacterium (assembly GCA_030774435.1). GTDB lineage: Bacteria > Actinomycetota > Thermoleophilia > Gaiellales > JALYLC01 > JALYLC01. The sequence continues at coordinate 10,253 of JALYLC010000005.1, read as the reverse complement.
GATGCGGTCGCCGCCGCGTACAGCTCCGCGCGGATCGCCCAGCTCGATGCCATCCGCACGGCTGCCGAGGAAGCAGGCGTCGCGGGTGTTCCGTCACTCGTCGTCGGCGGGCGCCAGCACTGGGGGATGGGTGGCATCGAGCGGCTGCTTCGAGGCGAGGCACTCGTGCCACGACCGGCGTGACCGGATCAAACCTGCCGGCATCCCGTCGAGGCGGCATCGTCCTCACGCATGAGCCCGGGCATCGGGTCCGCTGGTCGCCGTTACTGGCGCGCGGACGTCAGTCCTCGAAGATCGCGGCGGCGCGGATGGGCGAGCCGTACGCCGGTTCGAGGCGCAGCGGAAGTCCGACGAACAGGAAGCGCTGGTTGACCACGTCCTTGAGGTTGTTGAGATTCTCATAGTGCGTGAGGCGGCGCTCGCCGCACGCCCTGTGCGTCGGATACTCGTCCGTCAAGTAGACGAGATCGGGCGAGATCGTCTCGACGCCGAAGATCTTCACGCCGCGATCGGCCATCCAGTGCACCGCCTCGGCAGAGATGCCGCAGAAGCCGTCCAGAAAGGCGGGGGTACCGGCCGTACGGTTGTAGTGGTCGGAGCAGAAGAGCACGATGTCGTCGTCGCGGACCTCCTGGCTGGACGCCGCGACTGCGGCCTCGACCTCTGCCGCGGTCACGTCGTGGCCGCGTGGGTACTCCCGGATGTCGACGCAGATCGCATCGCCGCAGAACAGATCGAGCGGCATGTCGGCGATCGTGTCGCCACCCTTCAGGTAATGCCCGAGCGCGTCGACGTGCGTCGCCGCGTGGTTCGAGGTGATGATCATCTCGGCGTTGAACGACGGCCGGCCCTCGGGTGCATCCGTGTGTTGGATGTGCCGCAGGATCTGGCTGGGAGGGAAGAACGGATGAAGCTGGCTCTCACGGGAGAGCGGCTGCGACAGGTCGATCACGCGTCGTGTCACGGTTTCCTACGCCTTTCCTGCCATCTCGCGGCAGACCTGGACAATCCGTGGCACGACGGCTCCGACCATGCGCTCGCCCGTCTCGCGCCGGGCCCGTGTCGCGTCGCCGACCACGCCGGAAGCACGTCATACGCTCGATCAGGTGTTCAGTCACAGCCGCGTAGTCTGGCGCTTGCCTCTCGAGACAGCAAGAGCCCGCAAGCTGGTTCAAGCCAAAGCGCAGTTCGTTGCGGCAGCGGGCCGCTGCTGGTTTCGTCCGGGCATCGGCTACTCGCGTTCGCGGCCTGCGCTTCCGGTACGACGGTTGTGCCAGCCGTCACCCGTCAGTCGAACGGATACTTCAGGCCGCGCTAACCTCTCACAAGGACGGCAAGCCGAAACCTGAGAGGGGCGAGACGCAATGAGCGTTCACGTTGGAGATAGGATCGTCGTCGAGTCCGAAAGAACCTCACAGCCGAGCCGGGCAGGAGTGATCGAAGAGGTTCTCCACGAAGATCCTTCGCGCGTCCGCGTCCGGTGGGAGGACGGGCACACCAGTATCCTCACTCCCTCCGATGGGGCCGCGAAAATCACGCAGGGGACCTCCGCCAAGTCGTAGCAGCCGGCGTCGCTCGTATGGCCGCCACCATCACCAGCGTCCACGCCGCGGAACTGCGCGGGCTACTCGCCGTTGAGGGTCAGCGTGAGCGTGCGAGCGCCGCCGTGGTCGCGGTGCTCGCACAGGTAGATCCCCTGCCAGGTGCCGAGACGTGCTCGCCCGTCGCGCACGGGGATCGTCACCGACGGGCCGAGCAGGGATGCCTTGATATGGGCGGGCATGTCGTCGGATCCCTCGAGGGTGTGGGTCCAGCTGCCGAACGATTCCGGCACGGCGGCGCTGAACCAGGTCTCGAAGTCGCGGCGCACCTCGGGTGATGCGTTCTCGTTGAGCGTTAGCGAGGCCGAGGTGTGCTGGATGTGTACATGCAGCAGCCCAACTCGCAACCCGGTGAGCTCGGGCAGCTCGCTGACGACCTCACGCGTAACGAGGTGGAAGCCGCGCGGCAGCGGCTCGAGCCTGATGTCGCGCTGCACCCACATCGTTTGGCAATCGTGACAGGTGCGTCGTCGGGGGCGGGAGCGCGTGCCGACGGGCGGCGTGTGTTCCGATCGACCGCCAGCTCCCGAGCGGCCTCGTCAGTGCTTCCAGACGCTCGTACAGTGCAGCGCGGAGCCTAGAAATCACAGGAGCAGTAGTGCGGTGACGCTCGCGGGGAAGACGTCGCTCGTGACCGGCTCGAACCGGGGCCTCGGCTTGGCGATCGCTGAGCTGTTCGCCCGCGAGGGCGCTCGCGTCCTTTGCCACGCTCGCACCGAGACGAAGGCGCGGACGGCGGCCGGGGCGGTCGGCGGCGTGCCGGTCTGGGGCGACCTCGAGACGCACGACGGCGTGCTACGGACCGCACGTCTGGCGGTCGCGGCGGCGCCGGAGCTGCACGTGCTCGTCCACAACGCCGGCGTCGGCAGCCCGGGCGGAATCGAAGTCGTGAGCCGCGAGCAATGGGAGCGCGTGCTCGCCGTGAACGCCGCCGCTCCGCTCTTCCTGACGCAGGCGATGCTCGGCCCGCTGCGAGCCGCAAGCCGCCAAGGACGCGTCGTGGTCGTCAGCTCCGACTCTGGCCGGTTCTCGGTCGCCAAAAACGGCGTTGCCTTCCCCTACCGCATGTCCAAGGCGGCAGTCAACATGCTGACGCTGAACCTCGCCGCTGCGCTCGCTCCCGACGGGATCCTCGTGAACGCGATGCACCCAGGCTGGGTCCGCACGGACATGGGTGGCCCGGATGCGCCCGTACTCCCGGAGCAAGCGGCCGAGACGGCGCTCCATCTCGCGACGCTTCCGGACGGCAGCCCGAGCGGCCGCCTTTGGCAGGACAAGCTGCCGATTGACTGGTAGCCCACCCGAGGCCCGATCGAGCCGTCGAGCCGTACGAGGGTCAGGCGGGGAACCGCCTGCGCCGACAAAGGGCAGTCCGTCTGAGAACTATCTCCGCGCGCTGACAAATGGTCTTTCCGAGGCGCGATCCGATGAGGAAGCCCCCATGACCGGGATCCACTCCCGCTCGCTTCGAGCCCTCCGACCACTCACGCTCATTCTGTCAGTACGTCTAAGCGGGCCAGCCGTTCTCACCGAAGTCGAGGCCGACGAGCGGCTCCGAGACCAACCGTCTCCGCCCGCGGCTGAACGCCCCGCCTGCACGGCAGGTGGGCGCGGAAGGTGGCGCCGGTGCCCGCGCTGGTCTCGACGTGGACGCGGCCGCCGTGGGCGTGGATCGTGCTTGCGACGATCGCGAGGCCGAGACCGGATCCTCCGGCGTCGCGCGAGCGTGAGGGATCGGCGCGGTAGAAGCGCTCGAAGACCTGGCCGGCGTGCTCGGCGGGGATGCCGGGCCCGCTGTCGCTGACCTCGAGCACCGCCTCGTTGCCGTCGATGCAGAGCATCACGCTCGCGCGCGTTCCCTGGGGCGTGTGCACGCGGATGTTCGTGAGGAGGTTGTCCATGACCTGGCGGAGCCGCAGCTCGTCGCCGTCGACCATGACGCCGGCCTCGACGGCCGAGGTGATCGTGAGACCGCCGACCTCGCGCGCGTCGCGGACCGCCATCGTCACGAGCCGAGAGAGGTCGACTTCCGAGATCTGCAGCGGCTGCTCCTCGTCGAGATGCGCGAGCTGCAGCAGATCGTCGACGAGACGCGTCATCCGCGTGCTCTGCTCCTCGATGCGCAGAATGGCGGACGCGGCGTCGGCGGGGCGATCTGCGGCTCCACGGCGGAACAGCTCCGCGTAGCCGCGGATCGACGTCAGCGGAGTGCGCAGCTCGTGGGAGGCGTCGGCGACGAACTGGCGCAGGCGGCGCTCGGAGGCTCTGCTCTGGGCGAGGGCGGCCTCGATCTGGACGAGCATCGTGTTCAGCGCCGCTGCCACGCGGCCGATCTCGGTGCGGGGGCTCCCCGTCGGAACACGGCGCGTGAGGTCGCCGCCGGTGATCGCGTCGGCCGTGCCCGCGATGCGATCGAGTGGCCTGAGGCCCACCGTCAGGACCCACCAGCCGAGCGCGGCGAGAGCGGCGAGCACGGCGGCCGAGACGATCAGCTCGGCGCGAAGCAGGCGCGACAGCGTCGAATCGACCTCGTCCAGCGGCACCGCGACCACCACGGTGCGCCCGTCAGGGGAGCGATCGAGCAGGACGCGCACGTGGTAGCCGCGATACGTGAGTGAGCGCAGCTGACGACTCGTCGGGCGGGCCGCGATCAGATCTGCCGGCAGCGGCACGCGGGGATCGATGCGCTTGACGAGGACGTGGCCATCGCGGGCGCGGAGGACGGTGCTGATCGCGCGGCTGAAGATGTCCGTGTTCGGCGGCGACGAGCGGGGTGGCGGCCTGAGTCGCCGGCCGACACTCGCGGTGAGCGGGAATGAATTGTCGACCCGTGCGATCAGCGACGACTGGACGAGGTGGTAGATGACGGCGCCTGCCCCAGCGAAGCCGATCGCGAGCAGCCCGAGCACGGCGATCAGCAAGCGCGTGCGCAGGGACATTTCAGGCCGCCGCTTGACGCAGGATGTAGCCGACGCCGCGGACGGTGTGGATCAGCGGCGGGCCGTGCGCATCGATCTTCCTGCGCAGGTAGCTGATGTACAACTCCACGATGTTGGTGCGGCCCTGGAAGTCGTATTGCCACACGTGATCGAGGATCTGCGCCTTGGACAGCACCCGTCGCGGATTGAGCAACAGGTAGCGGAGTAGCTCGTACTCGGTGCGCGTGAGCTCGACCACCTTGCCGTTGCGGCGGACCTCGTGGGCCATCTCGTCGAGCTCGACGTCGGCGTAGGCAATGACGCTCGAGCTGCCGTCGGGCAGGACGCGCCTGAGCACGGCACGCACCCGCGCGACGAGCTCCTCGAGGCTGAATGGCTTGGTGACGTAGTCGTCGGCGCCCAGCGTCAGCCCACGGACTGCATCGCCGCTGCTGTCACGCGCCGTCAGGTAGATCACGGGAACCGTGTCCAGGCCCTCGTGCACGGCGAAGCCGTCGATGTCGGGCAGCATCACGTCGAGGAGCACGAGATGGGGCTTGAACCACGCCGCGGTGGTGAGTGCTGCCCGCCCCGTCGCGGCGGTGACGACCTCGTGTCCCTCGTAGCGCAAGGTCGTCGCGACGAGGTCGAGGATGCTCGGCTCATCGTCGACGACGAGCACGCGCGAGGCCGTCATCGAGTGTGCCTGTGTCCGCTCACTTCCCGAGCATCGCGCGCCGGCATAAGAGTCCGGTGTGCGTTCCCTGTGAATCTCCTAGGAATTTGCAGTGCCCGGCGCGTCGCATCGCCTGGTGAGCGCGCTTCGGCATTCACGCCGGGCCGCCTCATATGCGATGCATAGGGATGCCACAGCCCCAGCACAGCGTCGGGTGGTCTGCTTTGCCCATGACGCATTTTCCTTCGCTGCGCAGCGGCTCGCCACCAGCGCGAGCACGCCGTCGCCACACACTCACTCCTGTTGTCCTCGCCGCAGCGCTCGTGTTCGCCGCGACGTGCCTCGCCGCGTGTGGTGGTGGCAGCGGCTCTGCATCGAGCACGAATGCGAGTACGAGCACCGGCGCTGCTACGACCGCTGCCGCGGGCGCTACCGGCACGGCTAACAGAAACAGCGCGGCGTTCACGAAGTACGCCGCGTGCCTGAAGAAGAACGGCGTGACCCTCCCGGCCCGGGGCTCGAGCGGCGCACCAGGCGCGGGCAACGGCCCGCCCAGCACGAACGGCGGCAACGGCGGTCCGCCGCCCGGCCAGAGCGCCGGCAACCCGAAATTCCAGAAGGCGCGGGCCGCGTGCGCGAGCCTGCGGCCCGCGGGTGCCGGCCGCGGCTTCGGCGGACAGGGCGGAAACAGCGCGGCCAACGCCGCGTTCCAGAACTGCCTCAAGCTCAAGGGCGTCACGGCGAGCACGTCGCGGACGAGCGCCACGTTCAAGAAGGCGCTGACCGCATGCGCGAGCCTGCGGCCGCAGCCGCAGCAGGGGACCACGACGACGACAGGCACCTCGTGAGCGCCCGGCTCTCCTCCGTCAGCCGCCGCACTTGGACCCTCTACACGGCGCTCATCGTCACGATCGGCGTGGTCGGCTGGTTCGCCTACTCCTCGATCTACGGCGCCTCGTCGTCGGCGGCGAGCGGCATCGCCCGCACCGTCACGGCTTCGCTCGGCACCGTGCAGTCGAGCGTCTCGGCCTCCGGCAACGTCTCGGCGACGCAGACCTCGTCGCCGGCGTTCGGGACCAGCGGGACGCTCACCGCGCTCACCGTGAAGGTCGGCTCGCAGGTCAAGAGCGGCCAGGTCATCGCCCGCGTCGACGCGACGCAGGCCAAGGCCACGCTCGCCTCCGACCAGGCCAGCCTGAAGTCGGCCGAGTCCGCACTGGCGACGGCGCAGGCAGGCGGGAACGCCTCGCAGCTCGCGCAGAACGCTTCGACCCTCGCGAGCTCGAAGCTGCAACTGTCGTCCGCGCAGCAGACGCTCGCGACCGACGAAGCCGCCCTGGAGACTGCGCGAAAGCAGCTGGCGGCCGACCAGCGCCTCGCCTGCGTCGCGTCCTCGACGACGTCGGCGACAGGTTCCTCGTCTGGCGCTGCGACCCCCAACACGACCGGCACGACCGGCTCGACCGGCACCAGCGCGACGAGCAGTACCAGCGGGAACACCCGCACCACACAGGCGGTGTCCTCGGCCACGGCGCCGACGGCGTCGACCGACTCTCCCGGGACGACCACCACGAAGGCCGTGACGCTCACGGGCACCGTCAACCCGAACGGCGCCGCCACAACGTACGTGTTCGAGTATGGCACGAAGGCGTCGTTCGGGTCCGTGACGCGGAGCGTCAGCGCCGGCGAGGGCACGACCGCCGTCTCGGTCGAGGCGACGATCAGCGGGCTCAAGTCCGCAACGACCTACGTCTACCGGCTGGTGGCGCAGAACGCCGAGGGTACTGCGAAGGGACTCACCCGCACCTTCACGACGGCGACGACCGCGTGCACTGCCGACAGCGCCGCGATCACCGCCGCCGAGCGCACGGTCGCGCAGCAGAAGCTGACCGTCGCACAGCAGAGCCAATCGGTCGCCTCGGCACAGGCCGCCGTCAGCTCGGCCGTCGATTCGGCGACCGTGGCGCAGGCTGCCGCCCAGGTCACGCAGGCGCAGGTCACGGTCGCCACGGCCGCCAAGGCCGTGCGTGACGCCGTGCTGCGCGCGCCGATCAGCGGCACGGTCACCGCGGTCAACGCGAGCGTCGGCGACACCGTGGGCAGCAGCTCGTCTGCGGCTTCCTCGAACACGGGGACGGCCGCCACCGGAGGCGGGGCGGCGACCGGCGCCGCGACGAGCTCGACGAGCTCGACGAGCTCGTCCTCGTCCTCGTCGACAGGCGTCGTGACGATCTCGAAGCTGACCAAGCTCGAGGTCGTGGCGGGCTTCGCAGAGGCCGACGCGACCAAGATCAAGGTCGGCCAGTCCGCCACCGTGACGCTCTCGGCACTGCCCAACACTTCGGTCGCCGGCACGGTGACGGCGGTCTCGCCGACTCCGACGGTGACGAGCAATGTCGTCACCTACGACGTCACCGTCCGGTTGATCAGCCCGCCGAGCACGGTGCGCAACGGCATGACCGCGGACGCCAGCGTGACGGTCGCGACGAAGTCGAACGTGCTGCAGTTGCCGAGCGCCGCGATCACGACAAGCGGAGCCGCCTCGACCGTCAGCGTGCTGCAGAACGGCAAGCAGACGACCGCCAGGGTGACCACGGGGCTGGTCGGTTCCTCCACGACCGAGATCCTCTCCGGGATCAAGGCCGGCGACGTCATCGTCGAGCCGACGGTCTCGGTGTCCTCGTCGACCGCCGCGACCTCCTCTACCTCGCTCGGCGGCGGTGGCTTCACCGGCGGCGGGGGCTTCCCCGGCGGCGGCGGCAGGCCGGTCGGGCCATGAGCGGCATCATGCTCACGCTCGACCCTGAGCAGCCGGCAGCTGCGGCCGCCACGGCCGCTCCCGTCATCGAGTTGCGGGAGATCGTCAAGACCTACGCGATCGGCGACATCGAGGTGCACGCGCTCCGTGGCGTGTCGCTGAGCGTCGAGCGCGGCGACTTCGTCGCGATCATGGGCGCATCGGGATCCGGCAAGTCGACGTTGATGAACATCATCGGCTGCCTCGACGTGCCCGGCCGGGGCTGGTACTGGCTCGACGGCGTCGACGTGCGGCAACTCGACGAGCGCGCGCTCTCGCGCGTGCGCAGCCGCAAGATCGGTTTCATCTTCCAGAGCTTCAATCTGATCGCGCGCACCTCGGCGCTCGCGAACGTCGAGCTTCCGCTGGCGTACATGGGCCTCGGCTCGCGCGAGCGCCGCGACCGGGCCGAGGCCGCGCTCGAATCGGTCGGGCTCGGCGACCGCGCCAGGCACGTGCCGAGCGAGCTCTCGGGCGGCCAGCAGCAGCGGGTCGCCGTGGCGCGGGCACTGGCGACGAACCCGGCCCTGATCCTGGCCGACGAGCCGACGGGCAACCTCGACAGCGTCGCCTCCGCCGAGGTGATGGACATCTTCAGCAGCGTCCACCGAGCCGGTCGCACGGTCGTCGTGATCACGCACGAGGAGGATGTCGCCAAGCGCGCCCGCCGCGTCGTGCGCCTGCGCGACGGCCAGATCGTCTCCGACATCGTCAACGAGCAGCCCGATCGGGGACCCTCGTGAGGTGGCGCGACAACCTCCGCATCGCCGTCGGAGGGATCATCGCGAACAAGCTCCGCTCGGCACTCACCGTGCTCGGCGTGCTGATCGGCGTCGCGGCAGTCGTCATCCTCGTGGCCGTCGGCACGGGCTCGTCCAAGGCGGTCGCCGACCAGATCAACGCCCTCGGCACGAACACACTGACGGTGTTCAACACGGGGCGATTCGGCGGCGGGCGCTCCACGACCGGCACGCAGTCGCGCACGGCGTCGCTGACGATCGCGAACGTCAAGGCGCTCGAGGACCCCAACAACGCGCCCGACGTGCTCTCGGTCTCGCCGGTCGCCTCCAGTTCAGTCACCGCGACCTATGACGGCGCCAGCACCACTGCGACCGTCACCGGCTCGACGCCCTCGTATCTGCCTGCAGAGAACTACACAATCGCCGGCGGCCGGGCGATCACCGACAAGGACGTCACGAGCCACGCCCGCGTCATCGACATCGGCCAGACGATCGCGTCCGCGCTCTTCACGAGCGGTCAGAACCCGCTCGGGCAGACGGTCAAGCTGGGCTCGGCGAGCTTCACGATCGTGGGCGTGCTGGCACCGAAGGGCACGACGGGGAACGTCGACTCCGACGCCGTGGTGATTGCGCCCTACACCGCCGTCGAGGACGTCCTCACGGGATACTCGCAGTCGTTCAGCCAGCTGATCGTGCAGGGCAAGTCGGCGTCGACGCTGAACCTCGCGCAGGCGGAGGTCGAGAGCATCCTCGCCTCGGCCAACGACACGACGGTCGCCAATCTGCCGTTCCGCGTGCTCAACCAGCAATCGCTCCTGACCGCGGCCACGAGCACTTCGCAGACGCTCACGGTCCTGCTCGCCGCCGTGGCTGCGATCTCGCTCCTCGTCGGTGGCATCGGCGTCATGAACATCATGCTCGTGACCGTCACCGAGCGCACGCGCGAGATCGGCATCCGCAAGGCGATCGGCGCCCCCAAGAGCGCGATCCTGACGCAGTTCCTGCTCGAGGCCGTGCTGCTCTCGCTGATCGGCGGCGTCGCCGGCATCCTCGCCGGCCTGATCGGCAGCAGATTCCGTATCGACGGAGTCGACCCGATCATCGCGCCGTACTCGATCGTCCTCTCATTCGGGATCGCGATCGCGGTCGGCGTCTTCTTCGGCTTCTACCCGGCCAACCGCGCCGCGTCGCTCCGCCCCATCGACGCCCTCCGCTACGAATAGGAACCCCCTGTGCGCTTCACCCTTCATCGCTCCGCCGCCGCGCAGCCCAGTGTGCCCGCCGATGGCGCGCACGCGCTCGACGACGCGCTCTGGCCCGCGCAGGCCCGCGGGCGCAGGATCAGCCTCGCCCCGCTGACCACGCTCCTGAGCGTTGCCCTGATCGCGCTGCTCGGCGTCTGGGGCGGCGCCGAGCTGCAGAAGCGCCAGGGTGGAGGCTCGACGTCCGCCGCCTCCGGCGCGGCCGCCGGATTCGCCGGCCGCTTCGGCGGGGGGACGCGTCCCGGCGGCGCCACGGGCA
>JALYLC010000004.1 GCA_030774435.1 Actinomycetota bacterium | reverse complement strand
GGCCGATCGCCTCGCGGCGCTTGCACGTGACGAGCTCGGCGGCCTCGACATCTGGATCAACAACGCTGCGCGCCTGCTCGTACGTCCGTTCCTCGAGACCTCCGATGCGGACTGGGCGTCGCTCATGGCCTCCAACGTGATGGGGTACGTGTACGGCTGCCGGGCCGCGATCCGCCACATGCTCGAAGCCGGCGGCGGCAGGATCGTCAACATCACGTCGGTCGCGCATCTGCAGCCGATCTCGGATCTCACGGCCTACTGCACAGCGAAGGGCGCAGTCCTCGCGCTGACGCAGACACTCGCGGTCGAGTTCGGTGGCCGCGGGATCGCGGTCAACGCGCTCGCCCCGGGAGCGACCGACACGCCGCTCAACCAGGTGGCCTACACGCCGCAGGTGCGCGCTACCTACGAGGAGCGCATCCCGCTCGGGCGCATCGCCGCGCCCGGGGAGATCGCCGATGCGATCGTGTTCCTCACAAGCGACGCGGCGCGCTACGTCAACGGTGCCGAGCTCGTCTGCGACGGAGGAATCATCCTCAACGGCAGCGTCGGCCACGCGCGTGGCTGACCCCACCATCGCACAGGTCGGGGCGATCACCGTGCGCGTGCCGGTCGTGACACCCACCGCGATCTCGACCCGCGCGCTGCCCCACCGCGACTACACGCTCGTCTCGGTCTCGGACTCGGAGGGCTACGCTGGGAATGGCTATACCTACGCCGGCACGGGCGCGGGAGCCTGGGTCACGCGAGCGGTCAACGAGCTGCTCGCGCCGCATGCCGTGGGGAAGCCCGCCCGTGGCATCGCCGATCTCTCGACGTTGCTGGCCCAGGAGTTCCTGCTCGTCGGTCGTCGCGGCGGGCTCATGCGCGCGCTCAGCGCGCTCGACATCGCGCTCTGGGATCTCTGGGGCCACACCACGGGCGTTCCGCTGCGCGGGCTGCTCGGCTCGGCTCGGCGCACGGTCCCGGCCTACGCCAGCGGCGGTTACTACCGGCCGGGTGACGCCGTGCAGAACGTCCGCGACGAGGTCGCGCGGCAGCGCGCGCGCGGCTTCTCCGATTTCAAGATGAAGGTGGGCGGCGTCTCGCTGCGCGAGGACGAGGCCCGCGTCGCAGCGGCCCGCGAGGCGCTTGGCCTCGCCGGGCGGCTCGCGCTCGATGCGAACAACGCCTACCGCAGCGTCGCGGAGGCGATCAAGGCCGCCGATGCCTTCGCCCCCTACGACATCTGGTGGTTCGAGGAACCGTTGCTGCCCGATGACATCGATGGCCACGCGCAACTCGCGGCGCGCGGGCCGATCCCCATCGCCACGGGCGAGATCGAGGCGACCGCATGGGGCTTCGGCCAGCTCCTGCGTGCGCGCGCCGCTCACATCCACCAGACCGACGCGGCCGTCTGCGGGGGCGTGACCGAGTGGATGAAAGCGGCGCACGCCGCTGCTGCGTTCGGCATACCCGTCGCGCCGCACTGGCATCACAACCTGCATGCGCAGCTCACGGCGGCGATCCCGAACGGACTCGTGGTCGAGCACTTCGCACTCGACGAGGGCGTCTACAACTTCGAGGAGCTGCTCGACCCGGCCACGCGCATGGTCGTGGCTGACGGCGTGATCGAGCTCAACGACCTGCCCGGAATCGGCATCCGCTACGACTGGGATGCGGTCGCCCGCTACACACTCGACGAAGGATGAAGGGCGTTGCGAAGCTCGCCCGCGGGGCCGGCCACGTCGCCTACACCGAGCGTCCCGACGCTGTCGCGGGTCCCGGCGAGGTCGTGATCGAGCTCCTGGCCGCGGGTATCTGCGGAACCGACCTGCACATCGAGGCCGGCGAGTATCCGTGCCTGCCTCCGGTGACGATGGGCCACGAGTTCTGCGGGCGTGTGGTCGAGCTCGGGCCCGCCGTGGACGCGGCCTGGGGGGATGCGCGCGTGACGTCGGAGACATTCTTCTCGACGTGCGGGGTGTGCCGCTGGTGTCGCGCGGGACGGCCGAGCATCTGTCCGCACCGCGTCTCGCTCGGGTCGCACGTCGACGGTGCGTTCGCGCCGCGCATCCGTGTGCCGGTTGGCAATCTCCACAGGGTTCCGGAGGCGCTGAGCGATCGGGCGGCGGCGATCTGCGAGCCGCTCGCCTGCGTCTGCAACTCGCTCTCGGATCCCGCGAGCGTCGATGCGGGCGACGAGGTGCTCGTGATCGGACCGGGGGCGATCGGATTGCTCGCGGCGCAGGTCGCGCGCGCCAGCGGCGGTCGCGTGCACCTGCGCGGGGCGCCCAGCGACGAAGCGCGCCTCGAGCTCGCGCGCAGCCTGGGCTTCGAGACCTCGACGGCGGATCAGGCGTTCGCCGGCAACGCGCCGGACGTCGTCGTCGAATGCTCCGGCGCCGGGCCCGCGATCACCACCGCGCTCGAGGTCATCACCCGTGGCGGCACCCTGGTGCAGATGGGGCTGCGGGGAGCCCCTGTGACCGTGCCCTTCGATGAGATCTGCTTCAAGGAGCTGCGCGTCCGCTCCGGCTTCGCCGCGAATCCGGTTGCCTGGCGCCGCGCGCTTCGCCTCCTGGCCGACGGCGCGATCCAGCTCGAGCCACTGATCAGCGGCGCTGCCGAGCTGGCCGACTTCGAGCGTCTGTTTGCGCGCTCGCGCGCCGCCGACGGCGTCAAGTTCGTGCTCGTGCCGTAAGGCTTGCAATGAGATCATCGATCATCGATGATCTGCAGCGGGAGTGTTCATCGCATCCGGAGGGCAGCATGGAGAAGACAGCGCTCGGCTCGTTCTACGGCACCGACGAGTTTCCGATCGAGTGGCGCGAGGGGGAGAGAGAGCTCTTCTGGGTGCTCGACGACTTGCACTGCCCGAACCCGCTCTCTCCGATGTTCTTCGACATCGGCGGCTGGTGGCTGACGTGCGACCACATGTTCCGTCGTTTCGGCACGCCGTTCGCCTCGGACTGGATCGCGAAGGAGATCAACGGCTATCTCTACACCGCGGCCATCTCGGCCGACCCCTCGGTGCACGCCGAGAGCAGTGAGTACAACGCGCGCTACGTCCCGCGCGTGCCGGACGACGAGGCCTTCGCCGGCCGCATCGGCCCCTATCTCGGCTCGGTGCTCCCACACTACGCCGCGAACTTCATGGATTGGTGGCGCGAGCGGCTCCGGCCCGAGATCGAGCGCAACTTCGCCTACCTCGACTCCTTCGAGATGGACGGCGCCGATCTGATCGCGCTCGCGGTGCTGCTCGAGGATGCCATCGACGTCCACGATCGCCACTGGAAGATCCACTGGATGATCAACTTCTCGCAGTTCTCGGCCACGCTGGCGCTGAACGGCGCAATTGGCGAGCTCGGAGACGTCGACCCCGCGCTGCCGGGGCGTCTGCAGAGCTCCATCGACGACCGCAACTGGGACTCGATCGAGGCGCTCTGGCAGATGAAGGAGGAAATCAAGTCCGAGCCCGAGCTGCGGTCGGCCTTCGCGGCGGACAATGCGGCCGGCGTGCTCGCAGCGCTCGCTGCGCAGGAGCGAGGCAGGCGATTCCTGCGCGACCGGCTGGATCCCTACCGTTCCGAGTTTGGCCGTAAGGCGGTCTGGTCGCACGAGTTCGTGTACGCGACGTGGTTCGAGAATCCGGCGCCGATCATCGAGGCAGTGCGCGGCTATCTCGAGACCGACTACGACTATCCCTCGACGCTCGCGGCGGTGCGGGCCGATCTCGACGGCGCGGTCGCCGAGCTGCTGGCGGCGGCCCCGGAGGGCGAGGCGCGGCAGCGGCTGCAGGCGACCCTCGACCTGTCGCTCGGCATGAACCCGCTGACGCCGGATCACCACTTCTACATCGACCAGGGCACGAATGCCCGGCTGCGGCTCGTACTGGTCGCGATCGGCCGCAAGCTCGCCGCGGCCGGGGCGATCGACGATGCGGAGGACGTGATGTTCCTGCGCTACAACGAGCTGCGCGCGGTCATCGGCGACGCCTCCTCGCTCGACGCGCGCTCGCTGATCGGCGAGCGGCGCGATGACCGCGAGGCCGCGTTCGAGATCCGCCCGCCCGACTGGGTGGGCACGGCGAGCGAGGACGCGCTCGCGTTCCCGTACCTCACTCTCTGGGGCTTTCCGGAGAAGTTTCACCGGCCGCGCTCCGAGTCGAAGGATCAGATCGTCGGGCTGGCGGCGTCAGCCGGCATCGCCGAGGGACCCGCACGCGTCGTCGAGTCGCTCGAGGAGTTCGACCAGGTCCAGGCGGGCGACATCCTGGTCTGCCGCATGACGAACCCCGGATGGGTCGTGCTGTTCACGAAGATCAGCGGCCTCGTGACCGATGCGGGCGGCATGGCCGCCCACCCGGCCGTCGTCGCCCGCGAGTTCGGGATCCCCGCCGTCGTGGGCACCTCGAACGCGACGCAACGGATCACGACGGGGCAGCGCCTGCGCGTCAACGGCGCAACGGGCGTCGTGGACGTGCTCGGGTGAGCGGTGCCGCGATGATCGCCCGCCCCGCCCTGCGCGACCAGGTCAAGGACGTATTGCTAGAGCGCATCGTGCGCGGCGACTACCGACCGGGCGAGCGACTCGTGGAGACCGCGATCGCCCGTGAGCTCGGGGTCAGCCAGGCCCCGGTGCGCGAGGCGCTGCGCGACCTCGATCAGCTCGGCCTCGTCGTGCACGAGCCCAACCGCGGCTGCAGCGTACGGCGAGTCTCGCCCCGCGAGTTGCGCGAGGCCTTCCCGGTGCGAGCTGCGCTCGAGGCGCTCGCTGCGCGCCTCGCGGCGGAGCAGATCACGGACGCGGACCTCGCGCGCCTCGATGCGCTGCTCGAAGAGATGGTCGCCGCGGCGCGCTCCGCCGATCCGCTCGCCCAGGCGCACGCGAACGCGCGCTTCCACGCCACCATCGTGGCCGCGGCCTGCAATGCGACGCTCGAGCGGCAGTGGTCGCTGCTCGAGCCGTTCGCCCGCACGTATCTGACGTCGGTGCAGGCCGATGCCGATCTCGAGGAGCTCGCCCAGCGTCACCGGCCCATCGTCGCCGCGCTGCGCACGCGCGACGGCGCCCTCGCCGCTCGCGTGATGCACGACCATCTCATCCAAGCAGCCGCGCTCGTCCAGGAGGAGCTCTGAATGGCCCGCCGTATCGTCGATCTTTCGATGCCCGTCCACCCGGACATGCTCACGTTCCCGCGCGTCCCCCCGCCCGCGCTTTGCGTCTATGAGTCGCACGAGCAGTTCGCCGAGCGGATCGGGGCCGCGGCATACGGCGTGGACTCGCTCACGGGGAGCTACCTGATCGTGCAGAACGATCATGTCGGCACACACCTCGACGCGCGCAAGCACATCGTCCCGACCGCCGGCGGGCCGGAGACGATCCCGCTCGATTGGTGCTACTCCGACGGCGTGATCCTCGACTTCCGCAGCTTCGAGAGCGGCTACGGCATCACCGCCGACGACGTCAAGCGTGAGCTCGACCGCATCGAGGTGCAGCTGAAGGAGCGCGACATCGTGCTCAACTGGACGGGGGCCGGCGAGTACAACACCGAGGAGCGGTACCGCACCGACCATCCCGGCATGACTGCCGAGGCCGTCCTCTACCTGATTGCGCAGGGCGTACGGCTGATGGGGTGCGACGCGATCACCTACGACCCGCCGGTCTGGGCGATGTTCGAGCGCAAGCAGTTCTGGGAGGCCCACCGCGTCATGTGGGACGAGGAGTACTGGCACCTCGAGAACCTCATGAACCTGGGTGCGATCGGACGTCAGAAGGACTTCCTCCTGAGCGTCCTGCCCGTCAAGTGGTGTGCCACGACGGCCGCTCCGGTGCGCGCGATCGCGATCGTGGAGGACTGACGCGCGTGCTTGCGCCGTTTGCGGACGAGCGCGCCTGCGATGTCGCCCGCGCCGGCGGCAAGGGCTCGTCGCTGGCGCGCATGGTGGCCCTCGGCCTGCCCGTGCCGCCGGGTTTCGTCGTCCTTGCGGAGACACTTTCGGCGGCGCTCGACGAGGCGGGCGTCCGGGACGATCTCCGGGCCGCGCTCGCCGATGCGGCCCGTGCACAGACGATCATCGGGGCATTGGCACCGCCCGAGGTCGGTGCCGCCTACGCGTCGCTGGGGAACGACGAACCCGCCGTGGCCGTGCGCTCCTCGGCGGTTGCCGAGGACTCGGGCGAGGCGAGCTTCGCGGGACAGCAGGAGACGTACCTGCACGTGCGTGGCGCTGCTTCGGTCGCGGCGCGCGTGCGTGACTGCTGGGCCTCGTTCTTCAGCGAGCGGGCGCTGTTCTACCGTGCGCAGATGGGCTCGCTCGATGACCTGGAGATGGCCGTCGTGGTCCAGCGCATGGTCGAGCCCGATGTCGCCGGCATCCTCTTCACCGCAGATCCCGTGCAACGCCGCCGGGATCAGATGATCGTCGAGGCCGTCTTCGGTCTGGGCGAGCTCGCCGTGTCGGGGACCGTCACGCCCGACAACTACGTGCTTGCCCGTGACGGGCGGCTCAAGCGCTCGCGTATCGTCGAGCAGCGCGCCGCCCTCGTCGGCCTGCCGGCCGGAGGGACCGAGGAGCGATTGCTCAGCCCCGAGCAAGGGGCCGCGCCGACTCTCGGCGAGCATGACCTGCGCCGGCTGGCCGAGCTCGGCCAGCTGCTCGAGGGCCACCACGGTGTCCCGCAAGACATCGAGTGGGCGATCGCCGACGGCGTCCTGTACGTGCTTCAGTCGCGCCCGGTGACGACGCTTTGAGGAGCGACGGGCTCATGGATGCCGCGCTGCGCTTCGTGCGCGAGCAGCATCCGCACACGGAGCACTGCCTGCGCACGCGAGACTGGCTCGACGCGCTCGAGCCCGGCACACGGCCGGCCCTACGCATCGCCGCTCTCCTCCACGACATCGAGCGCGCGTTCCCCGATCCCGGCTCGCCGTACGTCTCCGGGAGGGACTGGGCGCTCCCTCACTACGTCGACTATCACCAGGGGCGCTGCGCGCGACTGCTCACGCGCTGGCTCGGGGAGCACGACGCGGATCCAGCGCTGACGGCCGACGCCGTCGCGCTCGTCGCCGTGCACGAATACGGGGGCTGGCCGGACGCCAACCTGGTGCAGGCAGCAGACTCGCTCTCCTTCATCGAGACGCTGGGTCCGCTCGTGCGCAGGTGGATCGCCGATGGCACGGTGAGTCGCGAGAGCGGCGTCGAGAAGGTGCGCGTGATGTGGGAGCGCATCAAGGTGCCGGCAGCGCACGAGCAGGGTCGCGAGTTGTACGAACGCGCTCTGCGCGAAATCGGGGAGGCATGAGCGAGCCGGCCTGGCACCGGCCGCGCACGATCGCCGAGGCGCTGGCGCTGCGCTCCGAGCTGGGCGAGGACGCGCTCGTGATCGCGGGTGGCACCTACATCGGCGTGCTGCTCTCGGCGGGGCTGATCGCTGCCCCCGCGGCCTTTATCTCCCTGCGCGGGGTCGAGGAGCTGCACGGTCTGGCGTGCGACCGCGACGGGCTCCGGCTGGGGTCGCTCGTGACGCATCGCCGGGTAGAGTGCGAAGCGAGCGTGCGCGCGGGCGGCTACGCGGCGCTCGCCGACACCTTCGCGGCCGTGGCCAACGTTCGCATCCGCGCACTCGCGACGGTCGGTGGCGTGCTCGCCGACGCCGATTACGCCTCCGACCCGCCGGCCATGCTCTGCGCGCTCGGTGCCCGGGTCGTGCTCGCATCGGCGCGCGGAGAGCGGCGGCTCTCGGTCGAGGAGCTGATTCTCGGCTACTACGAGACAGCGATCGAGCCCGACGAGCTGCTCGTGCGCGTCGAACTGTCGCCGCCGGTGCCTGCGATCTACCTGAAGTTCCGCTCGCGCAGCAGCGAGGATCGCCCATGCGTCGGCGTCGCGGTCGCTCGCGGCAGCCGTCTGCGCGTCGTCGTCGGCGCCGTGGCGGATCGTCCTCAGATCCTGCCGGAGGTCTGCGCGTTGGCCGACGGCCGCGAGCTCAGCGCCGAGCTGCGCGACGAGATCGCGGCGCGCTACGGCGAAGGCATCGAAGCGCTCGGCGATCTTCGAGGCTCCGCGCACTACCGCCGTCGCGTGACGCGCGTGCTGGTGCGCCGCGCGCTCGAGGTCGTGGCATGAACGAGCGCGTGACCGGAGCTATCCGCTACAGCCTCGACCTCGAGCTCCCCGGCATGCTGCACGGCGCGATCGTGCGCTCGCACAGCCCGCATGCCGTGATCACGGGTGTGGAGCTGCCCGGCGGCATTCCAGAGGGCTGCGTCTTGCTCACTCCCGCAGACGTTGCCGATTGTGCGCCGTACGGCTGTCTCGTTCCCGACACACCTGTGCTCGCGACGACGGCGCGCTACGCCGGGGACCCGGTCGCCGCCGTGGCCGCCCCCGATCCGCAGCTCGCCGAGCGGCTTGCCCGCGCGGTCGAGCTCGCGTGGGACGATCTGCCCGCGGCGACGGACCTCGACGCCGCGCTCGCCGCTGGTGCTCCCCTCGTCCACGACGTCGAGGAGGTCGCGGGCCGCCCCGGCGCCTGGGCGGGGATGCGCCCGCTGGCCGGGACCAACGTCTGCCACCGCTCGCGACTCATTTCCGGCCGCGGGGAGGCGGGCTTCGACGAGGCTGAGGTCATCGTCGAGGGCGAATGGACGACGGCGTCCGCACAGCACGCCCCGATGGAGCCGCACGCATGCCTCGCCGAGTGGCGGGACGGTCGCCTGACGGTCTGGACCGGGACGCAGACCCCGTTCAACGTTCGCCGCGAGCTCGCGGGCACGTTCCGCCTGCCGGAGGCCGACGTCCGCGTCGTCTCGGTGCCGATGGGCGGCTCCTTCGGGGCGAAGACATTCACGCGCATCGAGGCCATCGCGGCCGCGCTCGCACGCCACGCCGGCGCCCCGATCAAACTGGTGCTCTCGCGCGACGAACTCTTTCTCACGCTCAACCGCCATCCGACGCGCTCGCGGGTACGTCTCGGAGCGAAGCGCGACGGCCGCTTCGTGGCCCGCCGGGTGTGGTCGCAATGGGACACGGGCGCCTACGCCGACACCGGTCCGAACGTCGCGGCGAAGGGCGGCTGGGCCGCGGTCGGGCCCTACCGCTTCGACCACGTCGAGGTCGACGCCGACTGCGTCTACACGAACCGCCCGAGCAACGGCGCGTTCCGCGGCTACGCGGCCACGCAGGCGGCCTGGGCATCGGAGCAGTGCGTGGACATGCTCGCCGAACGGCTCGGCGTCGATCCGCTGCGGTTGCGCCTGCAGAACGTGCTGCACGACGGCGACCGCTTCGCGACGGGCGAGGTCATGCACGATTTCCGCGTCGCCGAGTGTCTCGAGTCCGCCGCACGGCAGATCGGCTGGGCGTCAGATCGGCGCGGCGCCGGGCTGTGCGCGCTGATGAAGGGCATGCAGACGCCGAGCCGTGCCGGTGCCCGCATCGAACTCGCCGAGGGCCGTTTCACGGTGCATGCGGCGACCGCCGAGATCGGCCAGGGGGCGACCGCCGTACTCTCTCAGCTCGCTGCGGAGGCGCTGGGGGCCGACCCGCGACTCGTCGGCACTGCGGAGATCGACACCGATGTCACGCCGTTCGACGCGCGTACCACGTCGAGCCGCTCGACGCACATGATGGCCGCGGCGCTCGGGGCCGCCGCCGCGGCGCTGCGGCAAGCCGTGGCCGACGAGCTCGAGGCCGCGCCGAGCGACCTTCGCTTCACGCGGGACGGCGGTGTCGAGATCGTCGGGACGCCCGCGTCGCGGCGGGCGCTCGACGAGTTGCCGGCGCTCGAGGGCGAGGCTGAGCACGCCATCGGGGGCGGACTCGATCCCGATACCGGCCAGGGCATCGCCTCCGCGCACTGGCACCAGGGCGCCGGCGCGGTGCGCGTCGCGGTCGACGAGGAGACGGGCGTGGTCGAGATCATCGATGCCGCAGCCTCGGTCTACGCCGGTCGCGTCGTCGATGCCTCGCGGGCCGCGCTGCAGAACGACGGCTCCGTCGTGATGGGCATCGGCGCGGCGCTGTACGAGTCGATCCAGTTCTCGGACGGCTACGTCACGAATGCAAACATGGGCGACTATCAGGTGCCCGCCTTTCGCGATATTCCCGCCTTTGCGGCCGAGCTGCGCGAATCCCCGCAGGGCGAGATCCACGGGCTGGGGGAGACGGCGCTGCCGCTGATTCCGCCGGCACTCGGGAATGCCCTGAAGAGCCTCGGCCTGCCGCAGACGCACATGCCGGTTCACCCGGAGCGCGTGCTCGAGGCGCTCGACCGGCGCGACGCATGACGATCCGGATCACGCTCAACGGTGAGGCGCGAGAGCTGGCGGCCCGCAGCGACGAGATGCTGCTCGACGTGCTGCGCAGGGCCGGCCTGCGCTCTGTGCGCCTGTCCTGCGGCGTCGGCGTGTGCGGATCTTGCACCTGCCTACTCGATGGCGAGCCCGTATCGAGCTGCCTGCTGCTCGCGCCACTCGCCGACGGCGCCGTCGTCGAAACGGTCGAGGGACTGGCGAACGACGCGGTTCAGCAGGCGTTCGACGAGCTCGACGCGTTCCAGTGCGGCTACTGCACGCCCGGGATGATCCTGACCGCGCGCCACCTGCTGGCCGAGGAGCCGAACCCGAGCAGGGAGCGCATCCGCGAGCATCTCAACGGCAACCTGTGCCGCTGCGGATGCTACCCACGAATCGAGGCCGCGGTCGCGCAGGCGGCGCGAACGCTGAGCGAGGAGAAGACGTGAGACTCGTGACCTACGACACCGGTGCCGGCACCGCCGAGCGCGTCGGCGTTCTGCGTAACGAAGCCGTGATCGACTGCGCGTTCGCGGGCGACATGGTCTCATTCGTCGAGGGCGGCGACTCTGCGCTCGCAGTGGCCCGGACGGCGCTGTCCTCCGGCAGCGCGGTTCCGGGCGCGCGCCTGCGTGCCCCGATCCGGCCGCGCACCCTGCGCGACTTCCTGACCTTTCCCGAGCACACGGAACGCTCGCGGGCGGCGCTCGGCCTCGGGCCCATCCCGCAGCTCTGGTACGAGGTGCCGGCGTACTACAAGGGCCTGCCCGACACCGTGATCGGACCGGAGGAGGAGATCCCGTGGCCTTCGTACTCCGATCAACTCGACCAGGAGCTCGAGATCGCCTGCGTGATCGGTCGCCCAGGCCGCGATATCGCGCGCGACGACTGGCGTGCGCACGTCTTCGGCTGGACGATCTGGAACGACATGTCAGCCCGCGATACGCAGGGCCGCGAGTTGCCGCTCGGTATGGGCCCGGGCAAGGCCAAGGACTGGGACGGCTCGAACGTGCTGGGACCCTGCATCGCGACCGCGGACGAGTGCGACGGCGCCGACGTCGAGATGGCGCTCTGGATCAACGGCGAGGAGCGCACCCGCGCCCGCTCGTCGCAGATGCACCACAGCTTCGGCGATCTGATCGCCTATGCCTCGCTGGGCTGTACTTTGCGCCCCGGCGAGGTGATCGGCTCGGGCACGGCGCCGGGCGGCGCCGGCATCGAGACGGGACAGTACCTTGCTCCGGGCGATCTGATCGAGATGCAGATCGAGGGGATCGGAAGGCTGCGAAACCGGGTCGGCGCGCGTTAGCACCGTGCCGGCACACCAACCAAGGGAGAGAACGCATGGCATTTGTCGTAGCGGCAAAATGGACCGCAAAGCCCGGTGAGGAGGCCGCAGTCGAGGCCGCGATCAAACGGCTGATCGAGCCGTCGCGCGCCGAGCCGGGGAACCTCTTCTACCAGACGCATACGGACCCTGAGAACCCGCGCGTCTTCTATTTCTACGAGCAGTACGTCGACGAAGACGGCTACAAGGCGCACGGCGAGTCCGCGCATTTCAAGGAGATCGCCTTCGGCGATGCGATCCCGCGTCTCGAGGAGCGCCACCGCGAGTTCTACCGGACGATGTGACCTGCCTTTCGCCGGTAGTATCGGCCCCCGGCAGCCACCCGGTAAGGAGGCGCATGGATCTCAAGCTCGGCGGCAAGGTGGCGATCGTCACGGGCGGCGCGTCGGGCGGGCTAGGCGAGAACATGGCCGCCCGGCTGCTCGAAGAGGGGTGCCGCGTCATGGTCGCCGATCGCGACGCCGGCAGGAACGCCGAACTCGTCGCCCGCCTCGCGCCACTCGGCGAGGTTGCCGGGCACGTCGCGGACGTCTCGACCGACGACTTCGCAGAGCCGCTCGCGGCGGCCACCGTGGCGGTTTTCGCCGGCATCGATGTCGTCGTCAACAATGCCGCAACCTATCCCTCGCATCCGTGGAACGAGTACACGGTCGCCGAGTGGGACAGGACGATCGACACCAACCTCCGCTCGCTCTTCCTGATGAGCAAGGCGACGGTTCCGCACATCGCCGCGCGGGGAGGAGGGTCGATCGTCAATATCGGCTCGATCACGTTCGCGATCGGGATGGCGAACATCCTTCCCTACGTCACGTCCAAGGGCGGGCTCGTCGGCTTCACCCGCGCGCTCGCGCGTGAAGTCGGCGCGCAGAACATCCGCGTCAACAACATCTCGCCCGGCGCGTTCCCGACGGGAGGCGAGACCATTCACCCCGATCCCGAGGGCTACTCCCGCTTCGTGATCGAGCAGCAATCGCTGAAGCGCCGCGGAACCGCCGACGACCTCGCCGACGCCGTCGCGTTCCTCGCGTCGGGGCGCGCCTCCTTCATCACGGGGCAGACGCTGCAGGTGTGCGGCGGCTGGGCGTTCCATTGAGCAGCCTCTACGGCGTGCGGCTCACACGCGAGGAGTTGCGCCGGCGCACGGGGCGCAGCGAGCAGGTGCTCGGAGCCGAGCTTGTCGAGCGCGCCGACGGCAACGAGCGCGGAGTGCGCTGCGTCCGGCTGCGGTCGGGTGCGATCGAGCTCGAGGTCGTCGTCGACCGCGCGCTCGACCTGGCACAGGCGACCGTCGGCGGGGTGCCCGTGGCCTGGATCTCGCCCACGGGCCTGGCGGCGCCCGGTCTCGCCCTGCCGACCGGCTGGGAGCCGTTCCGGACGTTCTTCGGCGGCCTGCTCACGACCTGCGGACTCGAGCACACGCTCGGGCCTGCCAAGGACGACGCGACGCACTTCCGCTATCCCGGACGCGCGAGCCACGAATTTCCGCTGCACGGTCGCATCTCAGTCACGCCCGGCCGCCTGCTCGGCTACGGCATTGACTGGGAACGCGAGTGCGTGTTCTGCCGTGGCGACGTCCGCCAGGCGATGGTCTTCGGAGAGTCGCTGACCCTGGAGCGCGAGATTCGCATCGGCTTCGGCAGTACGACGATCGAGCTCGACGACGTGGTACGCAACGACGGCTTCGCGCCGACTCCGCACATGATCCTCTACCACGTCAACGTCGGCTGGCCGCTGCTCGGCGAGTCCGCCGACGTCGTCGCGGACGTTGGCGAGCCGCGCGTTGCCACGCCGGCAGCCCAGAGCGCCGACTGGCGCACGATCGAGGCGCCGCACTTCCCGGCCGAGGAGCAGGTCTGGGAGCACACGCCGCGGCCCGACGCGGCGGGCTTCGGGCGCGCCGCGATTCTCAACGCCGACATCGGCGACGGCCGGCCACTCGGCGTCGAGTTGGCCTGGAGCTACGCCACGCTCCCGCGCCTCTTCCAGTGGCGCGTGATGAGCGATCAGAACTACGTCGTCGGTCTCGAGCCCGGAAACCTGCCGATCGAGGGTCGCGCGCGCGCGCGTGAAGAAGGAACGCTTGTGATCGTGGCGCCCGGCGAAGAGCGCCGAACGAGCCTCAGGATCACGCTGCACAACGACGCGGAAGGCCTGGCCGGCGCCCGCACTCGAATCGCAGCCTTCCAACCGTGAGCGGCGGACACTCGGGGGTCAGACCCCCGAGTGTGCGGTCAGTCCATCAGCAGGCCGCCGTTGACGTCGATATGCGCGCCGTGGACGAACGACGACGCGTCCGAGGCGAGAAAGACCACCACGGCAGCGACCTCGTCGATCGTGCCCAGGCGGCCGAGGGGAGTGCCCGCTGTCAGGCGCGCGAGATCGTGGGGCGACCAGCCCGCGGTCATCGGGCTGTCGATGATTCCGGGATTGACGCAGTTGGCCGTGACGCCGTGCGGTCCGGAGTAGCGTGCGATCGACTTCGTCAGCGCGATCACCCCACCCTTGGAGGCTGCGTAGGCGGCGCTCGCAGCGAGCCCACCCACCTGGCCGGCCAGCGAGCCGAGCGTGACGATGCGGCCGCTGCGCTGCGGGACGAGCACGCGCAACGCGGCCTGGGCGGTCAGGTACACGCCTCGCAGGTTCACTGCGAGCAGCAGATCCCACTCCTCCGGCGCCAGCTCGTCGAGGCGCGTCGCGCGGTGCATGCCGGCGCTCGCCACGAGCACGTCGAGCCGGCCGAAGCGCTCGAGCGCGATGTCGACCAGTCGCTGCGCGTCGTCGGGCTGCGCGACGTCGACCGTTGCCGCAGCCGCGACGTCTGCGCCGAGCTCGGCCGCGGACGCGGCGACCGCACCGGCGTTCAGGTCGCCGAGCACGACGCGAGCTCCCTCGGCGGCCAGCGCGCGGGCGCAGGCGAAGCCGATCCCGCCCGAGCCACCGGTGACGATTGCAACCTTGCCGTCGAGGCCGGTCTGCATCAGACCGGCCAGGGCCGCACGAGTTGGTGAAGCTCGATGCCGTTGCCGTCAGGGTCCTTGACGTACGTCATCCGGCCGCCGTCGTTCGGCCCTCCGACCACGACGACCGGGGGATTGATCCGTTCGGCGCCGTTCGCGATCAGGCGCTCGACGTCGGCGCCGATGTCGTCCGTCACGAAGCAGAAGTGCGCGCTCCCGGCATCGTTGAAGC
Source organism: Actinomycetota bacterium (assembly GCA_030774435.1). Taxonomy (GTDB): domain Bacteria; phylum Actinomycetota; class Thermoleophilia; order Gaiellales; family JALYLC01; genus JALYLC01. The sequence goes on along the minus strand of JALYLC010000004.1, from coordinate 12,627 downwards.
CGCGTGCCCGCGGCGCCCCGCGTGGGTTCTCGTACTCGAGCAGCTCGACGTTCCAGCCGTGGCCATGGAGGTGGATGATCCGCAGCCTCAGGTCGGCCACGCCCGTCGCCTGCTCGACCCAGCCGCGCTCCGCCACCCGTTCCGTCAGCAGCTCGAAGCCGAAGTTCTCGCAGTAGAACGCGATCGAACGGTCCGCGTCGGCGACCGTCAGACCGACGTGGAGCACTCCGCGGATCGCCATCTCAGGGGAGGATCGGGCTTCCGCCCTCGGTCTTCGTGACAGTGAACGCGCCGTCGACGGTCAGGATCGCGCCGCTCACGTAACCGGCGGCCTCGGAGGCGAGGAACGCGCACGCCTCGGCGACGTCCTGCGGCTCGGGCGCGCGGCCGAGCGGCACACCGGCGTCGAATCGTTCGTCGCCGACGAAGCCGGGGGCGACGACGTTCACCGTCGTTCCCCTCGGGCCGAGCTCGACTGCGGCGACCTGGCCGATCGTGTGCAGGAAGGCGCCCGCAGTTGCGGCCAGCGACGCGCCGTGCACCGGCCGCAGGGCGGGGGCTGACGAGATCAGGACGATGCGCTCGTCGCCCCGTCGGGCGCCCGCCTGCGTGGCGAGAAACGCCTCTCTGATGCCGGCGACCACGCCCTCCCATTCGGACTGCGCTACCTCGAGGAACGGCTTCTGCGGGTGATCGCCGGTGCCGGCGACGACCGTGTCGAGCGTTGCGCGCTCCTTCAGCGTGCGGCGGATCGCCTCGCTGGTGGCGCCCGGGACGCCGGTGAGGGTGATGCGCGCCATCAGTACTTCCCCACGACGAAACCGCCGTCGACGCGGAGGTAGGCGCCGGTGACGTAGTCGCCGTCGGAGGAGGCGAAGTAGACCGCGGCGCGACCGAGCTCGTAGGGGTCGGCGGCGCGGCCCTCGATCGGGATCGTCGCCAGGTTCGCCCGCGTGATCTCCTCGCTCGCGAGCGCGGGGGAGGGGTCGTTGAGCTGCGACAGCACCCAGCCCGGGCCGATGTGGTTGACGCGGATACCGTGCGGCGCGAGCTCGATGGCCATCGATTCGCAGAGGGCGCGGATGGCCGACTTGGTCGCCCCGTAGACCGACATCGTGGGGAAGCCCATCTGAGCGTGCACCGAGGAGGTGAAGATGATGCGCCCGCCGCGGCCGGCGGCGACCATCGCCTGCGCGGCGGCCTGGCCGATGTTGAACGCGCCCGTCAGGTTGACCGCGACGATGCGGTCGAACGTCGCCTCGTCGGTCTCGGCGACGGTCTTCCAGTCGGCGACGCCCGCGTTCGAGCAGACGATGTCGAGCGCGCCGAGGTCGGCCTGGACGCAGGAGATCAGCGCGTCGACCTCGCTCCGCACCGACACGTCGGCGAGGTAGAGGCCGGCGCGCACGCCCGTAGCCTTCAACTCGTCGACGAACTCCTGACCCTCCGACTCCGCCGCGGCGATGTCGTTCACGGCGACGGCAGCGCCCTCGTCGGCGAGCGCCTGCACCATGCCGCGGCCGATGCCGCGGCGGCGCGCTGCCCCCGTGACGAGCGCGACCTTGCCGGCGAGGCGCATCAGGCCGGCGGCCTCCGGGCCGCCCACGCCGCGTCGAAGCCGGCCTTGGCCCGCGTGAGCACGTCAGCCGGCTCCTGCTTCCAGAGCGAGTCGTCGAAGTCGAGCTCGCTGAACGAGCCGTCATCGGAGAAGATCTCGAGGTCGACCCAGCGCGGATGGGCGCTGACGTCCAATGCGCCGAAGATCGCCGGCAGGTCGATGATGCCGTCGCCCGGGAGCACCCGGTCGAAGTCGTTGCGCGTTTCCTCGCGCCAGTCGCAGATGTGCACCGACGGGGAGATCCGGCTGCCGTACTCGACGGTGTCGGCGAGCACGTTGTCGGTGTCGTGGAGATGGTAGACGTCGAACAGGACCTGCACGTTCGACTCGCCGATCTCGTCGATCAGCGCGATCGTCTCCGGGATCGAGAAGACCGTCGTCCAGGTGCCGTAGACCGTGCGGTGGAGCGGCTCCATGCCGAGTGTGAGTCCGTGTTCTGCAGCGACCCGCGCGGCTTGCCGGAACCCCTCGACAATCACCCGCCGGGCCTCGTCCGGATCGACCTCCGCGGGCGGAGCGCCGGGAAGGACGAGCACGACCTCCGGCTCGAACGGCGCGAAGCGGCGAATGGCGGCACACATCTCGGCGGTGCGCTCGGCGGGATCCTGCGGGCCGGGGAACGGCACCGGATAGATCGAGAGCGTGCCGGGGATCATCGTCGTCGCCGTGAGACCGCTCGCCTTCAGCTTCGCGACGCTCTCGGCGTCGTCGCCCTCGGGCAGCTTGAACTCCCAGATGCCGATTCCCTCGACGTCCGCGTCGGCGTAGCTCGCCAGGTCCTCGTCAAAGGTCTGATGGAACGTCGTGATCTCCGAGACGGAGAACTTCGGCTTGGCCATCGCGGCTTCCTAAGGCTTGACGATGATCTTGATGACGCCGTCGTCACGCGCGACGACCTGCCGGATGCCCTCGTCGATGCGGTCGAGCTCGATCGAGTGAGTGATGATCTTCGAGGTGTCCACGACTCCCTCGCGCAGCAGCCGGATCGTGTTCGGCCACTGGTTGGGGTAGAGCCAGGAGAAGCGGATCGTCTTGTCCATCGCAAGGCTCGAGAGCATCGGCAGCTTGACCACGTCGTTCGGGCCGGCGAGGCCCATGTAGACGATCGTGGAGCCGTTGCCGGTGACGTCTAGCGCCCCCTGCGTGGCGTCCTCGGAGGCCGTTGCCACGATCGCCCGATCGGCCAACTCGCCGGCGTTCACGTCGCGGATCGAGGCGGCCAGGTCGGCCGTGTAGTGCGGCGAGGCGGAGTCTGCGATGTTGAACGCGTGCTCGGCGCCCATGCCCTTCGCGAGCTCCAGGCGGTAGTCCCGCGTTCCCACGATCACGACGCGCCCGCCGCTCGCCTTTGCGAGCTGCACCATCGAGAGCCCGACCGGTCCGGGGCCGTAGATGACGACCAGGTCGCCCAGACGGATCTGCGCCTTCTCGACCGCGTTCAGCGAGGCGGCGAGCATCTCGACGAACGCACCCTGCTCGTCGCTCATCGAGTCGGGCAGCTTGTAGGCATGCTCAGCCTTCGTGCGCACGTATTTCGCGAAGGCGCCATTCGTGGTCACGCCGAGCACGACCGATAGGTCGAAGTGCGGATTTCCGGAGCGGGAGAAGTCGCCTGACGAGCTCGACTGGATGGGATTGACCGCGACGCGGTCGCCCTCCTGCACGCCCTGGGCGTCCTTGCCGCGCGCGACGACGCGGCCGGCGAACTCATGCCCCAGGATCAGCGGACCCTTGCCGTCGGCCGTCCCGACGGGACTGCGTCCCATGTAGTACTCGAGGTCCGAGCCGCAGATCCCGCAGGCCGTGACCTCGACGAGCACGTCCTCGTCGCCGATCTGCGGCTCCGGCACGTCCTCGAGGCGGATGTCCTTGACGTCATAAAAGACCGCTGCTCGCATCGTCTCCCCTAGCGGACGTGCTTGTCGAGAGCCTCGTTCAGCCAGGAGACGCCGGTGTAGGTGTCCTTCCAGGCCATCGGCCCCATCGGGATCGAGTCGACCGCCCACCACTCGCCGTCATAGGCCTTGGCGAGCACGGGCATGAGCGCGTCGAAGTCGATGATGCCCTCGCCGAAGTCGACCTTCTTGCCGAACATGTCGAAGCTCGTCTCCATGGTCGTGTCGCAGAGATGGATGTGGCCGATGCAGCCGGCGGGCAGCATGTTGATGAACTCGATCTGATTCGGGAACACCTCGCCCGGTTGCACCTGGTTGTGGCCGATCACGCTGCAGGCCTGGAAGTGGCCGGTGTCGTACATCAGCTTGAAGTGCGAGTGCCCGACGTCGTTGAGCATCTTCACGGTCTCGGTCGGGTGGTTGAACGGCTGCAGCGACTCGAGCTCCCAGAGCATCGTGCAGCCGACCTCCTTGCCCTTGTCGGCGTGGTGCTGGAACGTGCGCACGACACGGTCCCAGATCTCGTCGTAGTCGGCGTCGTACGGGATCGGCCCGCGCGCGCCCGGATCGACGCGCATGCCCGCGATCCCCATGTCGGCAGCGAGCTCGATGTAGCTCTCGAAGTACTTGAGGTACTCGTCGTAGACCTCCTGCGAGCCCGTCGCCCACGGCAGACGGAAGAGGTCGCCGTACGGGCCGGGTGCGATGCCCGCGATTTCGAGGCCGAGATCGTCGTTGAGCCACTGCTTGAGCTTGGTACGGCTCGCCTTGTCGGGGAAGCGCTCGACCGTGACGTGGTCGAAGAAGCCTCCCACCTCGATTCCGTCGTAGTCGAACGCCGAAAGCACCTTCGCGACTTGCTCGAACGTCGCCATCTTCTCGAAGCCGAATGCCATGCACCAGCTTCCGCGACAGACCTTCGCCGTCTTGCTCACGTTGGGTGCCTCCGTCGACCGTTTTGGTGGAGGCAGCGTCGCCTCCCGACCGGCGCCGACGCTATCAAGCCAAACGCTTGGTGCATAGGGTCTGAGCCAAAGTCAGATGAAGACACCGCGCCGGGCTACGTCGAGGAAACGGGATACGCCCAGGGCTGGCCCGCCATCGCAGCCAGCAGGCGGTCGCGCAGGATGATCGTCTCCGAGACGTTGTCGCACTCGTTGCAGCGCTCCCAGTCGATCCAGACGTACTCGAGCGCCACCGCGCCGTCGTAGCCGGTTTCGATCAGCGCTTCTACGACGCGCCCGTAGTCGATCGTGCTGTCCTTGAGGGCGCACTGGACGCGGCCGGGCGCGCCGCCGCGGGCGTGGACGTGGCGGGCATGGCGAAGGAGCGGCTCGAGCTGCGCCTCGCTGAAGCCTTGCGAGACGTAGTGCGTGTAGTCGAGGGTCAGCTCGAGCCCGGGCGCGAGCTCGACGAGCCGAGCGACGTCCTCGGGCGTGCCGCAGACCGAGCCGACGTGCGGCTCGATCGAGAAGCGGACGCCGGCATTCCGGCACTCGTCGGCGCGGCGGCCAAGCTCCCGCGCAGCGCGAGCGAGCGACTCCTCGTGGCTCTCGTGCGGCCAGTCGATCCCCGGCACCATCGTCAGGCCGGGCGCTCCGAGCCGCACAGTCAGCTCGAGCATGTCCCGGAAGAGCGCCGTCCCGCGGTCGCGTTCGGCCATGTCCGGGTTGTTCGGCGCCATGGTCGCGAAGTCGGTCCACGGGATGCAGAAGACGTCGGCGATGTCGAGCCCGCGTCCCCGGATCCGCTCCTCGAGCCGGCCCGCCCAAGCGGGGATGTCCTCGCGGATCACCTCGGGCCGGACGTGTGAGCGATTCCCCATCACGGCCAGATCGAACGAGTCGAAGCCGAGCATCCGCACGAGCTCGACCGTCTGCTCGTGCGGCAGGACGGGGAACGAGTGGTCTCCACAGGAGAGCCGCATCGTCCCCGTCCCGCCGTGAGTCATTGCAGTCAGCGCAGCGGCTTGCTGTGCGTCAACGGCTCGTCGTCCGGGAGCTGATCCCAGGCGAGTCGCTCGTCAGTCGCCGCGATGTAGCGCTCCTCGACGCCGAGCTCCTTGAGCACGATGTTGCGCGCCTGCGGAATCGCCGCGGCCTTGTAGAACGCGAGGTGCCGGTTGAAGCCCTGGCGCCCGAAGCCGCAGTCCGTCGAGAGGATGAGCTTGTCCGCGGGGATGTACTCAAGCGCCTTGCGCACCCGGGCCGCGACGACGTCCGGGAAGTCGGCCTGGAGGGTGCGGTGGCTGATCACGCCCACCGCGATCTTCTTTTTCAACGAGTCGCGGTGCGGCCCGAAGAGCGGAAGCTCCTTCAGCTCGTTCTCGGAGGCCTCGATCGTCCAGACGTCGCCCTTCAGGCGGTCGAGGTAGATCTCGACGGAGTTTGCGTACGACTCGTCGGTGAAGACCTTCTGCATGTTCGGATTGCCCCAGCAGGTGTGGATCCACACCTCGGCGTCGTCGAGCCCCTCGATCTCCCGGTTGAAGCAGTCGACGAGGAAGTCGAGCAGCTTCGTCTCGTTCGGGTAGTAGCAAGCGATGAAGTGGAGCGTGGGCTCCTCGACCTGGATCACCTTGCAGCCCGCGGCGATGAGCTGGCGCAGCTCGAGATTCATCGCCTCGGCCATGTCCCAGGTGAGCTGCATCTTGTCGTCGAGGTCGTACTTCTTCGTATGGCTGTCGAGGAAGAACGCGAGCACCTGCGCCGAGCACGTCCCGAACTTGATCTTCTTGCCGGAAGCGGCGCTCTGCTGCGCGATCCGCCAGATCTTCGCGTACTCGAGCGGGTTCTTCGGGTCGGCCTCGACCTTGTCGACGACGCGCGGCCAGCGCCAGGTCTTGTAGATCGAATCGAGCATCGTGCCGACCGGGTACGAGAGCAGCGGCGAGCGTGTGTTGAGCGTCTGGAGCTCCTCCTCTTCGAGCCCCTTCCAGCGCTGTAGGGGGTAGTGGTGCCACGAGCGTCCCGCGACGTCCTCGTCGAGGTGGTAGTCGCCGGTCGTCAGGATGTCGAGACCGATGCGCTCCTGGTCCGAGACGACGATTGCATGGGCGTCGCTGAACTGCTCGCGATACCAGGGGTTCATCATCGCCGTGTCGAGCGGGCGACCCCACATGTTCTCCGTGTACCAGCGCGGCCGGGGCCACGATCCGGTTACGGTGGCCGGGAGCATCAGATCCTTCGTGGCCGTGAACACATGTGCCTCCTGCGTGGGGAGAGGTGCGAGCAGCGGCTCAACATTCGCGGGTTCCGCTCACTGTGTCAACCGGCCTCGTCAGCGATGCTCGCGCAGAAACGGCCAGGCACCGCCCGCCAGAGCCTCGGGTTTTTCCCAGGTAAGGATGTGGCCGCAGTCCTCGATGAGCGCGCTGCGGCCATCCGGGACGAGCGCCGCATTGGCCTCGGTCACAGCGGCCGGGGAGACGCCGTCGCGGTCGCCCGAGATCAGTAGCACGGGAGCCGCGATCTCGCCCAGCCGGCGCGCGAGATCGAGGCCGACGAGGGCCCGGCACTGAGCCGCGTACCCCTTGGGGTCGTTCGCGGCGATCATGGCGATGAGCTCCTGGAACTGCTCGGGCTTCTGCTCCCGGAAGGTCGGCGAGACGCCGTTCGTCGCGACGGTCTCGGCGACCGCGATCATGCCCTCCGCCTCGACGGCTTCGGCTCGCGCCGCGAGTCCCGCACGTGCCTGATCGGGGAAGCCCACAGGGGCGCCGACCCCGACCAGGGAACGCACGTCGGCGGGATACCGAGCGGCGTACGCCAGGGCGATCGAGCCGCCCATCGAGTGGGCCACGAGGGCGACTCGCCCGAGCTCGAGCGCATCGACGAGCGCGCGCAGATCGTCGGCGAGAAGGTCGATCGTGTACGGGCCGGGCGTGATCTCGCTCCGCCCCGAGCCGCGCAGGTCGTAGGCGATCACCCGGAACTCCGCCGCGAGATCGGGGACCTGGTGTTTCCAGATATCCGCCCCGGTGCCGCCCAGGCCGTGCACGAGCATGACCGGCGAGCCGGAGCCGAACTCCTCGACGTGCGCGCGGTGGCCGTTCAGCCGGAGGTTCAGTGCTGCACCTCGGCGGCCGTCGGCATGGTCGGGACGGCGGCGTTCGCGTTCTGGATGTGCTCGATGTCCATGAGGTAGCCCGGGATGTGGGTGAGCTCCTGCGTGAGGCCGAGCGTGTTGACCATGACCTTGCCGTTCGCCATCACCATGGCGAGCCGCGCACGGTCCTGCAGGATTGCGATGTCCGCGACCGGGTCGCCGTCGACCACGAGGATGTCGGCGCACTTGCCTTCCTCGATCGTGCCGCACTCGTGCTCGAGCCTGAGCAGCTCGGCACCGTGCTTCGTGGCCGCGACGATCGCCTCCATCGGCGAGAAGCCCATGTCGGAGACGAACAGCTCGATGTCCTTCGCGTACTGCCCGTGAGGACACCAGACGAAGCCGTAGTCGCCCCCGGGCACGACGCGGACGCCGGCGCGGCGCAGCTTGTCCATCGCGATGCAGCCGAGCTCCCACTCTTCCTGGTACTCGGTCGCGGCGAGGTGCTCGGGCGTGATGCCGCACGCCGGCCCGTTCACGAGGATGCCCCAGTGGTAGCCGAGGCCGGGGACCACGAAGATGTCGTCCTTCCGGTCGGCGATCATGGCGACCGCCTCGTCGTCAGCGTAGGTCGCGTGCTCGAGAACGTCGACTCCGGCCGCAACGCAGAGCTTGACGCCGTCGTTGCCGCGGACGTGCGCAGCGACCTGCCGGTTGCGCTTGTGCGCCTCGTCGACGGCTACAGCGATCTCCTCGAAGGAGTACATCGTCTCCTCGGGAGGCGTCCCCGGCCGCAGCAGACCCTCACCCGTGACGTAGAGCTTGATGACGTCTGCGCCCTCGTGGATGTTCTTGCGCACCGCCTTGCGAACCTCGTCGACGCCGTCGGCGAAGATCGAGAGCCCGTCCATGCCGAGCTTCCAGAAGGACGGATTCCAGTCGAGCATGCCCGACGTGGCGCAGATGTCGCGGCCCGATGCGGCCATACGAGGTCCGGCGATGACACCTTCCTTGACCATGTCGCGGATCGTCACGTCGATCCGGTGGAGGGCACCCGCGCTCGCGACGCCGGTGTAGCCGCAGCGCAGTGCGAGCTCGGCGTTCTTGACGGCGTAGACGGTCGTCCGCTCGGCGGGGAGCTTCAGGTCGAGATCGGGAAGCTCGCGGACACCCCAGAACGAGATGTGAAAGTGGCCCTCGATGAGGCCGGGCATGAGCGTCTTGCGCTCGAGATCGACGACGCGCATGTTGCCGTTCGGGTTCTCGCCGAAATCCTGCGTGCGGCCGACGGCGGTGATCAGGTTGCCCTCGACCTTCACGGCGGCGTTTTCGACTGGTTCACCGCCGTAGCCGTCGATCAGGCGGCAGTTGAGGAACAGCGTCGGTGGGTCCGGGATGAGCAGGCTCACTGCGTCCTCCTTAGGCTTGCGGCGGTGGCGCCGCGACGATCGGGTTCGAGAGCGTTCCGATGCCTTCGATCTCAACGCGGACGACATCGCCGACCTGGAGGTAACCCCGGCGGACGACGTCGTCGCGGTCGAACGGCTTGCCGCCGATCTCGGGATCGGTGGCCCATGCGGTACCGCCCGGCGTGCCCGTCTCGAGCAGGAAGCCGGGCTGCAGCGTGTAGAACTGCGAGAAGAACGCCACGATCTCTGCGACGCTCCAGATCATCTTCGCGGTCGAGTTCGACTGGCGGACCTCATCGTTGACGTAGGTGCGCAACTGGAGGTTCTGCGGATCGGGGATCTCGTCCCGCGTCACGATCCAGGGGCCGAGCGGTGCCGCGGTGTCGAAGTTCTTTCCGGGGCCCAGGGCGTACTGCCAGCCGCCCTGCGGGTGCGGGACGGCCTGCCTGTCGCGGGCCGTCACGTCGTTGGCCACGGTGTAGCCGAAGACATGATCGAGGGCGTGGGCGACCGGGATGTGGCGCCCGGGCTTGCCGATCACGACCGCCAGTTCGACCTCGTAGTCGAGCTTCTTCGTGACGATCGAGTCGTAGAGCACCGGTTCGTCCGGTCCGATCACCGCGAACGGCGTCTTGAGGAAGAACTCAGGCTCCCTCTGGTCGACCTCGGGCTTCTCGTCTCGATGATCCCAGTAGTTCTGGCCCGAGTTGAGGATGACCGGGGGGAGCAGCGGTGCGAGCAGCCGGACCGCGTTGAGCCGGTGCGTGTCTTCTCCGGGGTCTGCGACCTTGCTCGCGGCCCACGCCAGCGCCTGGTCGCCGCCGGCGACGAACGCGACCATGTCACCGGGGAAACGAAGGTCGACGACGCGTTCGCCGTCTACGGCGCCGAGCGCTCGCCGTCCCTCGTGCTCGAATGTCACGAGCCTCACGCTTGCACCGGCCCGCGCCCACAGATGAAGCGGGTCTCGCTCGGCATCGCTCCCCCTCGGCTGTTTGACAGAGGCTGCATCATCCGTCCCGACGATGCGGCCGTCAACCATCCAGTGCCTGGGCGAGAGGCGGGGCCGATCCCCGCTCACTCGAGCAGGTCGGGAGCGGGAACGGGAGCCGGACGGAGCCGCAATCCCTCTGCCCCTCTGGCGACCGGGCGGTCTCCAAAACCGAAGGTCGCAGGTTCGAGCCCTGTCGCCCCTGTCTCATAACCAAGCCGTTTGTGACGCAACCAAGCGGCGCATGGAAGGAAAGTGGGGTCACCGTCACTTGGGCGAGGCGATGAACGCAGACGCCCGTGGACGCTCGATACTATGGCGCGGCGGCGTCGGGAGATGTGCCCAACGCCGAGCGCCGCTCTGCTGTCAGCTTCAACGCGGCTATGCAGCCCTTGCGGTGGTAGAGCGCGTCGGCCTGAGCGAGCGCCGTGTGCGCGTCGCCTCGCCGTCCTGCGAGTGCGTGAACGTGTGCGAGGTCGACGAGTCGATCGGCCTGGGCGGTCAGGAAGTCGGTTGACGCCATGAGCCCTACGGCAGCTTCGGCAAGCTGGAGAGCCGTTGCATAGTCACCCTCACGGGCTGTCACCTTCGCCAGCGCACTTCTCCATAGCGAGTTTGACCAGATGTCGTCGTCGGCAGCCGCCGCCTGGCACAGCGTCACGAGTGATCTGGTCTCCTGCAGGCGGTCTTGGGCGTACAGGACATGCGCAAGCAAGCCGGCGTCCGTCGAGTACAGGGCCTGCTCTCCGATTTCCTCGAGACGGGCGAGCGCGGGGCGGAGGATCGCCTCGGCGGCAGCCGGGTCATCTGCCAGCGCTTCGACTGCGACGGCTTGTTGTACTCCGATATGCGCCAATCCGAGCTCTTCGAGTTCCTGCCGTCCGCGCATGACCGATTCGCGTCCGCGGTCGATCTGGCCCTGCATGGCGTCGAGCACCCCCCGTTGGACCGCGGCGTAGGCCTTGACCTTGCGAGTTGCGCCTGGACGACTTGCGATGGACTCGCAGCGCTCGAGCGCGAGGGGTACGGGAATCGGTCCTAGCTGCGTGGAGAGGAGCAGGAAGAAGAGCGCGTTGGCTTCGGCTCGGTGACTGTTGGCCAGGGCCGCCTGTTCGACGGCTCGATGCCAGATCTCGTCAGCCGCGTGCGCTTGACCGGTCTGGAAGCGCAGAAAGGCGAGCAAGCCGAGGGCGGTCGCTTGCCCGCCGACATCTTCGCGCGCTTGGCAGGTGGCAAGCCAGGCCTGCACCGCGTGCTCGCAATCCTGGTAGCCGCCGCGGGCCTTGAGCAGGTCGACGAAGGCGTCCCACGCGCGAGCGGCTACGATGACCTCGCGTTCGCTGGCGTGTGCCAAAATCTCCGCGAGGCCGGCTTTAGCGTGCTGAAGTCGGCTTGTCTCGACGAGGGCGGGGATCGATTCGAGGCGGATGTTCGGCCGCTGCGGGTTCTCGGCAGAGAGGATGTCGGCGGCTCGGCCGAGCAGATTCGCAGCGGCGGGAAGATCGCCCGATGCCAGCGCGCGCCGGCCTGCGCGAGCGAGGCGCGCGGACGCCTTCGCGGCGACGCGTTGGGCGTCGGTGGTGTCGCCGAGCTCGCTGCGGTACGCGGCGGCTTGCTCGAGGTGGTAGCCGATGATCTCCTCGTGCTCGGCTGCACGGTCGCCGCGGGTCGTCTCGAGCCAGATCGCGAAGCGCTCGTGGAGCTCCGCGCGAGTGCGCTTGGCGAGGCCTGCGTAGGCGGCATCGCGCACGAGGATATGGCTGAAGCGGAAGGCGTCCTCGGCCGCGAGCGTGCTGGTCTCGGGGACGACCAACTCCTTCCGGACGAGTGCGTGGAGCCGGCTTGCCAGGTGTTGACGAGCGGTTTCGAGGCACAAATCCCGCACCGCACCCGACCAGAACACCTGTCCGACTACCGAGGCGCGCTGAGCGATGTCGCGCTCAGCAGCCTCGAGTTGATCGAGGCGTGCGGCGAGCAGCGCCTGGATGGTCGGCGGCATCGTCAGCTCGCCTACGGTGGTGGTGGCCTGCCAGCCCGCGTCGCCCTGAACGATGATTCCGTCGTCGATGAGCATGCGGACCAGTTCCTGGACGAACAACGGGTTGCCCTCGGCGGCCGTCAGAACGCTCCGTCGCAGAGCCTCTGGTAGCGGCGCAGCACCGAGCTGCCAGAGCATCAGCTTGTCCGCGGAGTCGGTGCCGAGCGGCTCGAGCAGTAGCGTGCTCGCATTGGCGCGCGCGCTGGTGAGCGACGGACGCCGCTCAAGTAGCTCGGGACGAGTTGCGCAGATGAGCAGCAGCGGCACGCCGCGCGTCCTGCCAGCCAGGTAGTCGATCAGGTCGAGCAGCGTCTCCTCGGCCCAATTCATGTCATCGAGCATCAGCAGCAGCGGCTGCCGGCGCGCCAGTATCTCGAGCAGCTTGCGGATCGCCCAGAACGTCTCCTCCAGCGGAGCCTGTCGACCAGCTAGGCCAAGTGCGGGCGCAAGCCGCTCAACGATCTCTGCCGCGTCCTCCTCCCCGGCGACCAGCGAAGCGAGTTTGCGTGCCGCGAGCTCCACCGAGTCGTCGTCGCCGACTCCCGCGGCCTGCCATACCGCTTCCACGATCGGCCAGAACGTGATGCCTTCACCGTAAGGCAGGCAGCGCCCGACGAGTACCTGCGCGC
>JALYLC010000003.1 GCA_030774435.1 Actinomycetota bacterium | reverse complement strand
CCCGACAACCAGACCGCAGGCGATTCGAGACCTCCGAACGCCCCGCCACTTTTGAAACCAGTTCTTATTCGAGATAGCCGAGCGCTTGCAAGCGCCGGCGCACCGCATCGAGCTCCTCGCGTGAGAGCTGCTCGGGCGGTGCGCCGGCCTGTTCCGCGCGCTGGCTCGCGACGAGGTCGCGCAGCACGTAGACGGCGAACTCGGTGACCGAGCGGAAGCCGGTGCCGTCGATGACCTGCCCGAGCTGCTCGTAGAGCGGACGGGGGATCTTGAGCGTGACGTCGGCGGGGCGCTCGCTCATGCCGCTAGCCGAAGGACGAGGATCGGCGTGCGAACGGTTGACACTCCCACAAGAGTGTCAGCAGAGTGGTGTCGGGAGCGAGCCACGTCTCCAAGTCTAGGCGCGCCGCTCGGCGCGGGCCGTAGTCGAGAGGGCCGTGAGCGGACCCCCCGGACCTCAGTCTGTATTACTTTGCCTTCTTTACGCGATAAGGAGATCTGGACAATGAGCGAGACGCAGGGATTTACGATCTGGTTCACCGGCCTGTCCGGCGCCGGCAAATCCACAATCGCCGACCTCGTGATTCCGGAGCTCGAGCGCCGGGGTCGTGTCGTTGAGCCCCTCGATGGCGACGTTGTGCGCACGCACCTCTCCAAGGGCCTCGGGTTCTCCAAGGAGGATCGCGACACCAACATTCAGCGCATCGGCTGGGTCTCGAGCCGCATCACGCGCCAGGGCGGCGTGACCGTCGTCTCGGCCATCTCTCCCTACGAGGAGACGCGCCAGGCCGCTCGCGAGCTGGTCGAGGAGTTCGGGGCGTTCGTCTGCATCCACGTGCACGCCTCGGTCGACGAGTGCGTGCGTCGCGACACCAAGGGCCTCTACGCCAAGGCCATCGCCGGCGAGATCAAGGAGTTCACGGGCATCAGCGATCCCTACGAGGAGCCGCTCGCGCCGGAGCTCACGATCGACACCGAGAGCGAGTCGCCCGAGGAGAGCGCCGCTCGCGTCGTCGACCACCTCGAGCAGCGCGGCCTGGTCAAGGCCGCGGTGGCAGCGTGACCTCCGGACTGATCCCCCCGCACGGCGGGAGGCTCGTCACCCGCACGGGCGAGCGCCCCGACGGCGTCGAGTCGCTCGAGCGCATCACGCTCAGCGGTCGCGAGCTGGCCGACCTGGACATGCTCGCGAGCGGCGCACTCTCGCCCCTGCGCGGCTTCATGGGCCGCGCCGACTACGAGGGCTCCGTCGAGGGCATGCACCTGGCCGACGGCACGATCTGGGCGCTGCCCGTGACGCTCGCGGTCGCCGAGGCGCCGCGCGGCGAGCGTGTCGCGCTGGCGTCGGAGGACGGCACGCTCCTGGCCGTCCTCGACGTCGCAGAGGTGTTCCGCTACGACGCCAGGCACGAGGCCGAGCTGTGCTTCCGCACGACCGAGGAGGCGCACCCCGGCGTCGCCCGGCTGTACGCCCAGCCGGGGCAGTACCTCGCGGGCGACGTCACGGTGTTCGAGCGGCCCGAGCCGTCGTTCCCCGAGCTCGCGCTCGACCCGGAGCAGACGCGCACGGCCTTCGCCGAGCGCGGCTGGAAGCGCGTCGTCGGGTTCCAGACCCGCAACCCCATCCACCGCGCGCACGAGTACGTCACGAAGGCCGCGCTCGAGGTCGTCGACGGCATCCTCATCCACCCGCTCGTGGGCGAGACCAAGTTCGACGACGTGCCGGCCGGCGTTCGCGTCGACTGCTACCACGCGCTGCTCGACAGCTACTACCCCGCCAACCGCACGCTCCTCGCCGCCTTCCCCGCCGCCATGCGCTACGGCGGCCCGCGCGAGGCCGTGTGGCACGCCATCTGCCGCAAGAACTACGGCTGCTCGCACTTCATCGTGGGGCGCGACCACGCCGGCGTGGGCAGCTACTACGGCACCTACGACGCGCAGGAGATCTTCGACGAGCTCGACGCCCTGGCTCTCGGCATCGAGCCGATGATGTTCGAGCATTCGTTCTTCTGCAAGACCTGCGGCTCGATGGCGTCGGGCAAGACCTGCCCGCACGATCGCGAGGCGCACGTCTTCCTCTCGGGCACCATGGTGCGCGAGATGCTCGCCCGCGGCGAGCGTCCGCCCGAGGAGTTCACGCGCGCCGAAGTGGCCGACATCCTGATCAAGGCCTACGCCACCGTCTGACGGCGTCCATTCGGGGGGCATCACCTCGACGTTCGGTCAGGC
>JALYLC010000002.1 GCA_030774435.1 Actinomycetota bacterium | reverse complement strand
CTGCGCGACGAGCTCGACGACGGCTCGCTGGCGGCCGTGACCGTGGTCTCGACCGCCCCCGTCCGCCGCCAGATCGTGGCTATCCGCCGCCGGGACGCAGGCGAGCTCGGCCCGGCCCTGGCGGCTCTGATCCGCAGCGTCCAGGACGTCGCCGCCGTCTAGTGCCTTGCATATAAAGGGGTCAGACCCCGATTTATGCAGGCTTGTACTCGCCGAAGACGTCGCGCATGGCCCCGCAGATCTCGCCCAGCGTGGCGCGGGCTCGCACGGCCGTGACGATTGCCGGCAGGGCGTTCGCCTCGGCACGGGCACAGTCCTCGCGCAGGGCGCGGAGGGCTTGCTCCACGGTGTCGTCGTGGCGGTGCGCGCGCACGGCTGCGAGGCGCGCCATCTGGCCTCCCGCGAGCTCCGGGTCAACCTGGAAGGAGGCGGGCTCGGGGTCGTCGCCCTCGCGGTAGCGGTTCACGCCCACGACCACGCGCTCGCCCGACTCGAGCGCCATCTCGGCCTTGTAGGCCTCGTCATCGATGGCTTGCTGGTAGAAGCCGGTCTCGACGGCGGCCACCGCGCCGCCGAGGCGCTCGACCTCCGCCAGCAATGTCCAGGCGGCGCGCTCCAGGTCGTCGGTCAGCTTCTCGACATACCAGGAGCCGCCCAGGGGATCGGCCGTGTCCGTGACGCCGATCTCCTCGGCCAGGATCTGCTGCGTGCGCACCGCGAGGGTCTGCGCGTGCTCGGTCGGGATCGCGATGGCCTCGTCGTAGCAGGAGAGCGCGAGCGACTGCACGCCGCCGAGCACTGCGGCCAGCGCCTGCAGGGCTGCGCGCACGATGTTGTTCTCGGGCTGCTGCAGCGTCAGCGTCGAGCCGCCCGTCTGCGTGTGCGTGCGCAACTGCAGCGAGCGGGGGTCAAGGGCGCCGAAGCGATCCCGCATCAGCGTCGCCCACATCCGCCGCAACGCGCGGTACTTCGCGATCTCCTCGAAGAAGTTGGTGTGCGTGTTGAAGATCCACGAGAGCCGCGGCGCGAAGTCGTCCGCGGGCACGCCGTGGCCCAGCACCGCCTCGACGTAGGCGATCGCGTTGGCAAGTGCGAACGCCATCTCCTGCACTGCCGTGGAGCCCGCCTCGCGCATGTGGTAGCCCGAGAGCGAGATGGCGTTGAAGCGAGGCGCCTCGACTGCGCACCAGGCGACGAGGTCGGCCGCCAGCCGCAGGCTGGGCCGCGGCGGGTAGATGTAGGTGCCGCGCGCGACGTACTCCTTGAGCACGTCGTTCTGCGCCGTGCCGCGCACCGAGCCCGCCGGCACGTCCTGCAGTTCTGCGGCCACGACGTACATCGCGACCAGCACGGGCGCGGGCGCGTTGATCGTCATCGACGTCGAGACGGCGTCGAGCGGGATGCCGTCGAAGAGGGCGACGACGTCGTCGATCGAGTCGATTGCGACGCCGACGCGCCCGACCTCGCCGAGCGAGCGCGGGTCGTCCGAATCGAGGCCCATCTGCGTGGGCAGGTCGAACGCCACCGAGAGTCCGGGTTGGCCCTGCGCCAGCAGGAAGCGGAAGCGCTCGTTGGCCTGCTGCGCCGTGCCGTAGCCGGCGTACTGGCGGATCGTCCAGGGCCGCGTGCGGTACCCGTCGGCGCGCAGTCCGCGCGTGAACGGGAAGGCTCCCGGTGCACCGATGCGTGCGGGATCGCCCTCGTCTCCGGGCCCGTAGACGGGCTTGACCTCGATGCCCGAGGTCGTGCGGCGCCGCTCGCTCACGCCTCGGCGCCGACGAGGACGACCATCTTCCCGAGGTGCGCGTTCTCGCGCATCATCTGGTGCGGCTCGGGGCACTGCTCGAACGGGAACGTGCGCGACAGCACGGGCAGGATCTTGCGCTGGTCGATCAGCTGGTTGGCGCGATAGGCCTGGTAGGCGTTGGCGAAGTGCGAGCCGATGATCGTCTTCTGCCGCATCCAGAGGTAGCGCACGTCGAACGTGAGCGAGAAGCCGGACGTGGCCCCGCAGGTCACGATCTTGCCGAACGTGCGGCACACGAACACGCTGGTGAAGAACGTCGCCGAGCCGACGTGCTCGAACACGATGTCGCAGTCCACGCCGCCGGTGGCCGCTCGCACCGCCTTGCCGAAGCGCTTGACCTCGTCCAGGTTCGGCTGACCGGCATCGTCGGTGAGCGCGTAGTCGCGCCGGTTGATGACCTCGTGGGCCCCCAGGCGGCGCACGAGATCGGCCTTGTCCTCGCTCGAGACCACGGCGATGGCGTTGGCGCCGTACAGCCGGCAGAGCTGGATCGCCATCGAGCCGAGCCCGCCCCCGGCGCCCCACACGAGCACGTTGTGCCCGGCCTCCAGGGCGGCCTGGTCGACGAGCATGCGGTAGGCGGTGAAGTAGACGAGGCCGTAGGAGGCCGCCTCGGCCCAGGTGAGATGCGCGGGCTTCGGCAGCAGCTGCTGCGCCTGCACGCGGCAGTAGTCGGCGAACGATCCCCAGTTGGACTCGTAGCCCCAGATCTTCTGCTGCGAGCAGGCCATGGGATCGAGGCCGTTGCACTCCGGGCACTCGCCGCAGCTCTGATTGCAGTGCACCACGACCTCGTCGCCCGGCTTCCAACGCGTCACGCCGGGCCCCACCGCCGCCACGATCCCCGACGCGTCGGAGCCGCCGATGTGGAAGTCGTCGCCCGTGTAGCGGAAGACCTCGACCGGCTGGCCGAGGCAGGCCCAGACGTTGTTGTAGTTCACGCCGGCCGCCATCACCCGCACGATCACCTCGCCGGGTCCGGCCGTAGGCGTCTCCACGGTCTCGAGGCGCATGGCATCGCGCGGCTCGCCCAGCCGGTCGGGCCGGATCACCCAGGCGCGCATGCTGGCGGGCACCTCCGTCATCACACGATCCTACTTCAGCGCCGGGGAGGGCCCAGCCTCGCTCAGGAGGCGCGCTTGCGCGCCGGGATGCCCTGCATCACGAGCTGCCCGCAGGCGGCCTCGATGCCGCGACCGCGCGAGACGCGGTAGCTCGTGCCGAGCCCGCCGCGCTCGAGCTCGCCGCGAAAGCGCCGCACCGAGGCGTCGTCGGCTGCGACGTACTGCGAGCCTGTCGGGTTGTACGCGATCAGGTTGACGTGGAAGGCGCCCGGGCCGCCGCGCCGCAGCAGTGCGACCAGCTGCCGGGCCTGCGCGGCCGAGTCGTTGACGCCGGCCAGCAGCAGGTACTCGATGAAGACGCGCCGTCGCGTCTTGTCGCGATAGCGCTTGCAGGCCTCCATCAGCTGCGCGATCGGATAGCGCTTCGTGACCGGCATGAGCTTCGTGCGCAGCTCGTCGTCGCCGGCGTGCAGCGAGAGCGCCAGCTTGATCTGCAGCGGCTCGTCCGCCAGGCGGTCGATCCCCGGGATCCAACCCGCGGTGGAGATCGCGATCTGGCGCGCACCGAGCCCGAACTCCTGGGGCCCGTTGATCAGGCGGATCGCGGCGAGCACGTTGTCGTAGTTGTGGAACGGCTCACCCATGCCCATCATGACCACGTTCGAGACGCGCGCCCCCTGCTCGTCGCGCAGCAGTCGCGCCAGCCGCAGAAGCTGCTCGCTGATCTCCTCGGGCGCGAGGTTGCGGCCGAGACCCATGCGGCCCGTGGCGCAGAACGTGCAGGCGAGCGCACAGCCCGATTGCGACGAGAGGCAGACAGTGCGGCGGTCGCCGTGGCGCATGGCGACGGCCTCGAGCGGGTAGCCGTCGTGCGTGCGCAGCTGCAGCTTGATCGTCCCGTCGTCGGCGCGCTGCGCCGCCTCCTCGCGCAGGCTGCGCAACGGCGCATCGCGCTCGAGGCGCTCGCGCAGCGGCCGCGGCAGCGCCGTGACCTCGTCCCAGCGCTCGGCGAGCTCCTCGTAGACCGCGTGCGTCAGCTGCTTCGCCCGGTAGGCGGGAGCGCGCTCCTGCTCGAGCACGCCGAATGCGGCCTGCAGGCTCATGGCGCGGGTGCCGCGGCCAGCAGCTCCGACGCCGTCGGCGCCGGCACGCCGAGCGCCACCAGGCCCGTGTCGACGGGGACGCCGCTCGCGACGGCGACCACCGCTGCAGTCTCGAGGCCCGAGGCGGCGGAGATGTCGGTGGAGCCGAGCTCCGTAGCGGCCACGGGCGGCGTGGGCAGGACTGCGGGGATCTCCGCGAGCGGGTTGCGGTGGCCCTGCCAGGCCTGGAGGTAGTCCCACGCGGGTACCGCCCACTGGCCGCCCGGGTGGACCTCGAAATGGAGGTGCGCCGGCCCGCCCTGGGCGTCGCCGGTGTTGCCGACGAAACCGATGACGTCGCCGGCGTTGACGTGCGCGTCGTCCTCGGCGATCGGCGAATAGGCCGAGAGGTGCGCATAGTAGAACCAGTTGCCGTGCGTGTCCTCGACCCACAGCCGCCAGCCGCCCAGGCGGTTCCAGCCGACGTTGTGCAGCACGCCCGACTGCACGGCGACGAGCGGCGTCCCGGCCGGGGCGAAGAGGTCGCTGCCCTCGTGGAAGCCGATGTCGGCGCGGAAGTTGCCGAAGTCGTGCCCGTAGTGAGCGCCTCCAGCCACGGGAAAGACGTACCCGGGCGCCGTCAGCTGCTGGTAGACCGCCGGGGAGACGGGCGGCGTCAACGTGAAGCCCCCTGGCGGAGGCGCCTCGATGCCTGTGGGGGTGAGCCCATCGCCCGAGTCGATGGACGTCCCGTTGGTCGGGGGCAGCGGGACGACCGGCGCGCCCAGCAGTCCCGGATTCGTGTCGGACTCACCGCCGCGGGCGGCCGCGGCCGAGTCCACGGACGACGCCGATGCGGTTGCCGGACCCTGCTGCCCGCCTGGGTGCGCCGTGGCCGCGGCGTCGGAATAGCCGAGCAGAATCTCCGTGCCCGCCGGCAGGTTGTGCCAGTCGCTCGTGAGGTGGATGTGCAGGGCGACTTCGGAACCTCGGTAGGCGCCGTCGGAGCGCACCACGCGCCGTTCGTCGACGGCGCCGTAGCCGATGCCCGGGATCGGGAACTGGCCGCCCGGTGCCACCGAGACCGCCGCCCCGTTGACCACGAGGCCGCTGACGGTGCCGCCGAACGAGCCGGTGGCCGGTGCGTTGCGTCCGTCGGCGTAGGTGCGGGAGAGGACCGCGTCGGCGGTCACGGCACCGCCCAGCAGCGTGACGCCCGAGAGGTCGCTGTGTCCGTAGGCGCGCTCGCTGCTGCTCAGCGCCGAGCCCGCCGTGTACGCATGGATGGCGACGAGATCGCGGTACTGGTACGAGCCGCTGGGGGACGTGAGCGTCCCGCTCGACTGCGCGCCGGGGACGTTGATCAGGACGGCGTAGGCAGACGCGGTCGTGCGCGGGGCCTGACTGGCCCCGGCGGCGCCGCCGACGGCAAGCGCCGCCACACCCGCGACCGCGAGCGAGAGGACGCACAGCGCCCGCGCGCGAGTCGCCCGGAGACCAGACACCGGCCCAGGATAGCCGCACGGCGCATCGCAGGTAGACGGCCTGCGCGCGGCTTGGCTATGGTCAGGCGACGCGCCGACGGGTCCGAGCGGAGGAGTGCAGATGCAGGGTCAGAGGCAGGCCATCGAGGCGCTGCTCGAGGAGCGGCGGGTCTTCCCGCCGCCCGCCGCGTTCCAGGCGCGCGCCCGTGTCTCCGACGAGTCGCTGTATGCGGAGGCCGAGGCCGATCCGGTGGGCTTCTGGATGTCGCGCGCGCTCGACGAGCTCACCTGGTATCGCGAGCCGGCGCAGGGTCTCGACGACTCCAACCCGCCCTTCTTCAAGTGGTTCTCCGACGGCGAGCTGAACGCCTCCGTCAACTGCCTCGACCGCCATCTCGCGGCCGGCGGCGGCGACAAGACGGCCTACATCTGGGTGGGCGAGCCGGGCGACGAGCGCGTGATCAGCTACCGCGAGCTGCACGACGAGGTCAACCGCCTCGCCAACGCCCTGCGCGGCTTCGGCGTCGTCAAGGGGGATCGCGTCGCCATCTACCTCGGCATGGTGCCGGAGCTGCCGACGGCGCTGCTGGCCTGCGCGCGCATCGGCGCGGCGCACTCCGTGGTGTTCGGCGGCTTCTCCGCGCAGTCGCTCTCGGGCAGGATCAACGATGCCGAATGCAAGGTGCTGGTCACGGCCGACGGCGGCTGGCGCAAGGGCGGCATCGTGCCGCTCAAGGAGGCTGCCGACGAGGCGCTGGCCGACTGCCCCTCGGTCGAGCACGTGCTCGTCGTGCGCCGCACCGGGCATCAGGTCGGCTGGGTCGAGGGCCGCGACCACTGGTACCACGACGTCGTTCCCGCCGCCGACGACTGGTGCGAGCCGGAGCGCATGAACGCCGAGGACATGCTGTTCCTGCTCTACACCTCGGGCACGACCGCCAAGCCCAAGGGCATCCTGCACACCACAGCGGGCTACCTGCTCGGCACCAAGGTCACCCACGAGCTCGTGTTCGACATTCGCGACGACGACGTCTACTGGTGCACGGCCGACATCGGCTGGGTGACGGGGCACTCCTACATCGTCTACGGGCCGCTGCAGAACCACACGACGGGCGTGATCTACGAGGGCGCTCCCGAGCACCCGTCGTGGAGCCGCCACTGGGAGATCGTGCAGAAGCACAGGGTCACGATCTACTACACGGCGCCGACCGCGATCCGCGCGCTCGTGGGCGCCGGCGACGGCCACCTCGAGGGCTACGACCTCTCGAGCCTGCGCCTGCTCGGCACCGTCGGCGAGCCGATCAACCCCGAGGCCTGGATGTGGTACCACGACCGGGTCGGCGGGGGTCGCTGCCCGATCGTCGACACCTGGTGGCAGACCGAGACGGGCGCGATCATGATCGCGCCCCTGCCGGGCGTGATCGCAACGAAGCCCGGCTCGGCAACGGTGCCACTGCCAGGCATCGCGGCCGAGATCGTCAACGAGCAAGGCGAGACGGAGCCGCGCGGGGCCGGCGGGTACCTCGTGCTCAAGCGACCCTGGCCGTCGATGCTGCGCACGTTCTACGGCGAGGACGAGCGCTACGTCGAGACCTACTGGTCGCGCTTCGGTCCGCACGTGTATTTCACCGGCGACGGGGCCAAGACGGACGAGGAAGGCTACTTCTGGCTGCTCGGGCGCGTCGACGACGTCATCAACGTAGCCGGGCACCGCATCTCGACGACCGAGGTCGAATCGGCGCTCGTCTCTCATCCCGCCGTCGCCGAGGCGGCCGTGATCGGCGCGCACGACGCGCTCAAGGGCGAGGGCATCGCGGCGTTCGTGATCACGATCGGCGGCACCTCGAGCGACGCGCTGAGGGAGGAATTGCGCGATCACGTGGCCAACGCGATCGGCAAGATCGCGCGCCCGTCGCTGCTCCTGTTCACGCCGGACCTCCCGAAGACCCGCAGCGGCAAGATCATGCGGCGCCTGCTCAAGGACATCGCGGAGGGGCGCGAGCTGGGCGATGCCACCACGCTGCGCGACCCGGCGATCGTCCAGGCGATCAAGCAGAGCGCCGACGAGCAGCTCGGGCGCTGAGAACTGGTTTCAAAAGTGGCGGGGCGTTCGGAGGTCTCGAATCGCCTGCGGTCTGGTTGTCGGGCGCAGTGAGTGGTGGTGGGCGATCGGGGGTCGCCCGACAACCAGACCTGCGGCGACCCGTGGCCCGCTCAAAGAGCCGAGCGAGCCAAGGGGCTTCGCGCCCCCCGACCACGAACGCGACTTTTGAAACCAGTTCTGAAGCCACGGCGACGATCTAGGCGGGGACGAGCCTGTCCCCGGCGAACAGTGGCGTCTCCCCGTCGACCGGGACCGAGCCGGGGTGCTCCGGCATGACGTCGGCCAGGAGCAGGCGGGTCGCGCGGCCGACGGTCGAGGCGCGTATCTCCGGAGGCCCGGCGATGCCCCCGGTGACGCGCACGAGGGGCTGCGGCAGCGCGAGCGCCGCGTCATACGCCTCGGCCCGGTCGACGCTGAGGAACGACGCGAACGCCGGGTCGAAGGCCGCGACGTCGTCGACGACGAGTAGCTCGAACGGCTCGACGAGGCGCGCGCCGGCGCGCTCGCCGAGCTCGGACGCGCGCCGTTCGCCGTCGGCCACCAGAGCCGCTGCCAGGAACGCCAGCTCCGTCCGGTAGACCGCGAAGAGCGGCTGGGGACGGTCGTCACCGAGGGGCACGACCGCCGGCGACGACCCGAGCGCGCCCAGCAGGGCGGCCAGCACGGCGGGGTGCGCGAGCGGCGCATCGACCGCGCAGACGGCGGCGGCCTCGGCGCGAGGCCCCGCGGCGGCCAGGCC
>JALYLC010000001.1 GCA_030774435.1 Actinomycetota bacterium | reverse complement strand
AACTCGACGACGACGCGTTGGCCGAGGCGATTCCCGGGACGACGATCTTCGCGAGGGTCGGCCCCGACCAGAAGTCGCGGCTGATCAAGGTCGCGCGGCGCACCGGTGTGGATGTCGCCTTCCTCGGGGACGGCGTGAACGACGCTGTCGCGCTACACGCAGCCGACGTCGGAATCTCAGTCGACTCCGCGACAGACGTCGCCAAGGACGCCGCCGACATCGTCCTGCTCGACAAGGACCTGGGGGTGCTGGCCGACGGCGTCCGCGAGGGGCGACGAATCTTCGCCAACACACTCAAATACGTGCTGATGGCGACCTCGTCGAACTTCGGCAACATGTTCAGCGCCGCCGGCGCATCGCTGTTCCTGTCCTTCCTACCGATGCTGCCGTCGCAGATCCTGCTCAACAACCTGCTCTACGACGTCGGGCAGATGGCGATCCCGAGCGATCGCGTCGACCCTGAGGTCGTCGCCCGTCCCGCCGCCTGGGACATTGCGTTCGTGCGCAAGTTCATGGCCGTCTTCGGACCCGTCAGCTCAATCTTCGACTTCATGACGTTCTTTGTCATGCTCGTGATTCTGAACGCGGGCCACAGCGAGTTCCGTAGCGGCTGGTTCGTCGAGTCGCTTGCGACGCAGACACTCGTCATCTTCGTGATCCGCACGCGGCGTGTGCCCTTCCTGCGCAGCCGCCCGAGCCGCGCCATGATCGCACTGCCCATTCTCTGCGCCACGATCGGGGCAGTTCTGCCGTTCACGCCGTTGGCCCACGTGCTCGGATTCGCGTCGCTGCCGATCGCGTTCTTCTTGATCCTTCTGGGAATGATCGCGGCGTACATCGTGCTCGTCGAGTTCGTCAAAGCGCGCTTCTACGCGGTGCAGGATCGGCCCGAGCGCAGTCGGCCGACGCATGAGGAGCGGCGGCACCGCCATATCCGCAGGCGGGCGCGGCGCTTCACCGTGCATGCCCGCCCGGCGCGAATCGGTGGGCGGCCATGAGTCGTGGCGACTCGACAACGACGCGGCAGGAGTCCGCAGAGGAGAAGTGCCATCGTGGACATTCGCAAGGCTGAGATCGACAGCGCGCCCCTGAGCTCCGAGGAACTGAGCCGCATCGACGCCTGGTGGCGCGCGGCCAACTATCTGGCAGTGGGTCAGATCTACCTCGTGGCCAATCCGCTGCTGCGCGAGCCGCTGCTGCCCGAGCACGTGAAGTCGCGACTGCTCGGCCATTGGGGCACCACGCCCGGCCTGAACCTGCTCTACGCGCATGTCAACCGTCTCATCAGCTTGCACGACCAGGATGCGCTGTTCATCGCCGGGCCGGGGCACGGGGGCCCGGCGATGTGCGCGAGCACGTGGCTCGAGGGGTCCTACAGCGAGCGCTGGCCGTCAGTGACGCAAGACGGCGAGGGGATGCAGAAGCTCTTCCGCCAGTTCTCGTTCCCGGGCGGAGTGCCGAGCCACGTGGCGCCCGAAACGCCCGGCTCTATCCACGAGGGCGGCGAGCTGGGCTACGCGCTCGGCCATGCCTACGGCGCCGCGCTCGACAATCCCGATCTTCTCGTCGCGTGCGTGATCGGCGACGGCGAAGCTGAGACCGGCCCTCTGGCCGCGAGCTGGCACGCGAACAAATTCCTCGACCCCGCGACGGACGGCGCCGTGCTCCCGATTCTCCACCTCAACGGCTGGAAGATCGCCAATCCGACTGTGCTCGCGCGCATCGGAGATGAAGAGCTGGCGCACCTCCTGAAGGGTTACGGCCACCGACCGATCTTCGTGAGCGGCGACGAGCCCGAAGTCGTGCATCAGATACTCGCGGCCGCGATGGACGACGCGTACGCCGATATCCGGCGCTTCCAGCGAGACGCGCGCGAGCACGGAGCGATCGATCGCCCGCGCTGGCCGGCCATCGTGCTACGCACGCCCAAGGGCTGGACCGGCCCCGACATCGTGGACGGAAAGCAGGTCGAAGGCACCTGGCGGGCCCACCAGGTGCCGCTCGCAGAAACGCGCGAGAACCCGGAGCACCTCGCGGCACTCGAGCGCTGGATGAAGAGCTACCGGCCGGAGGAGCTGTTCGATGAGAATGGCCGCCCCGTCGAGGCGATCCGCGGGCTTGCGCCGTCGGCCGTTAAGCGCATGGGCTCGAGCCCGCACGCCAACGGCGGCGAGCTGATGCGCGATCTCGACCTCCCCAACTTCCGCGACTACGGCGTTGACGTGCCGGAGCCCGGAGCGACGACGAGCGAGGCGACGCGCGTTCTCGGGACGTATCTGCGCGACGTCATGCACCGCAGCGCGAGCACCCGCAACTTCCGCCTCGTCGGTCCGGACGAGACCGTCTCGAACCGGCTCGGCGCCGTTCTCGAAGAGACCGCGCGTGCCTGGATGGGGGAGCGTTCTGATCTCGACGAGGGGCTCGCAGCGGACGGGCGCGTGATGGAGATCCTCTCGGAGCACGTCTGTCAGGGCTGGCTCGAGGGCTACCTGCTGACCGGTCGCCATGGCCTCTTCTCCTGCTACGAGGCGTTCATCCACATCGTCGACTCGATGTTCAACCAGCACGCTAAATGGCTCAAGGTGACGCGCGGCATCCCCTGGCGCCAACCCATCGCCTCACTCAACTACCTCCTCACATCCCACGTGTGGCGCCAGGACCACAACGGGTTCTCCCACCAGGACCCCGGCTTCATCGACCACGTCATGAACAAGAAGGCCGAGGTCATCCGCGTCTACCTGCCGCCGGACGCCAACTGCCTGCTCTCGGTCGCCGACCACTGCCTGCGCAGTCACAACTACGTCAACGTGATGGTGGCCGGCAAGCAGCCGGCTCCCAACTGGCTCAGCATCGAGCAGGCCGCCGACCATTGCGCCCGCGGCATCGGCGTCTGGGACTGGGCATCGTCGGAGGGGGAGCGCGACCCCGACGTCGTCATGGCCTGCGCCGGCGACGTACCCACACTCGAGACGCTCGCCGCAGTCAGCATGTTGCGCACGCGCTTTCCGGCGCTCCGCATCCGCGTCGTGAACGTCGTCGATCTGATGCGGCTGCAGCCTTCCAGCGAGCATCCGCACGGGCTCTCCGACGCCGACTTCGACGCGATCTTCACCGTCGACAAGCCCGTGATCTTCGCCTACCACGGCTATCCATGGCTGATTCATCGCCTCACGTATCGCCGCGCCAACCACCGCAACATTCACGTGCGCGGTTACAAGGAAGAGGGGACGACGACGACCCCCTTCGACATGGTGATGCTCAACGATCTCGACCGCTTCCACCTCGTCATGGACGCCATCGACCGCGTGCCCGCACTCGGGGGCCACGCCGTCGTCGATCGCCAGGCGATGGTGGACGCGCGAGGAGATGCCCGGCGGCACACGCGCGAGACGGGCACCGACCTGCCCGCGGTCACCGGCTGGTCTTGGGCCACTGGATGAAAGGCGCGCGAACGCACCGGTAACGAACGGGCGGGCTCAGGCGCCTGTGAGGTCACGGCGCTCGAAGAGCACCAGCGCAACGACCGACGCGGCAGCAGCGATGGCGAGCATCGTACCGGCGGCGAGCGGCCGGAAGGGCTCAACGGGTACGAGGGCGATGTGGTGGAAGGGCGACAACCCGAGCGTCCAGTGGGGCGCGCCGAGCACGGCGCCGATGAGCTCTCAGAGAAAGGCGGCGACCACCAGCCCGTACGCGATCAGGGAGGTGGCACGCGGCACGGCCGCAAATCCGAGGGCCGCCAGGCCGAGGAACAGGAACACGGAGGGCATGCAGTTCACGCCCGCCTCGAGCATCCGGACGAGTCCGACGTCCGCGTGCTGCGATGCCGCACCGGCCCACGCGAGCACGGCCGCGGCGAGCGAGAGCCCGAACGCGCCGAGCATCGCCAGGAGCAGCCGACCGAGAAGCCACGTACGCCGGGCGACCGGCAGCGCAAACAGCGGCTCGAGGCGCTGTTCCGCTTCTTCGCGGTGTGCCACGGCGATCTGGGCGCCCGCGAAAAGACTGATCACGAGCGCGAAGAACAGGAAGTAGAAGCCGAGCACACCCGAGGGCGTTATCAAGGAGCCTCCCCCGACCTGCTCCAGCCGCTGCCGGAGCGAGGCCGAAAGGCCCGACGAGAAGCCGTTGGAGATGATGCCCATGATCAGCGCAAGCGCGCCGACACCGGCGACCCACGCCGCCAGCGCCCCGAGCTCGCTGCGCAAGGCCTGGAGGAGCGGCGACGAAAGGAGAGCAAGGCGCGGCTCGCTGCTATCGCTCAGGCGGATCAGCCCGGCGCCCACGTCTCGGCGAGCCGAGATTGCGATGGCCGGCAGGAGCAGCAGGAGCCCGCTGCAAACAGGTAGCGCAATGACCCATGGATCTGGGTGCGCGAACGGGCGGAGCTCCTCCACCCAGCCCAGCGGAGTCGTCCAGCGCAGCCAGCCAAAACCGGAGACCGTGTCGGCGATCACCCGCACGGCAAATGCGGCCGCCATAACCGCCAGCGAGAGACCGAGAGCGAGACGGCGATTCGGAGCCACCTGGCTCGCGAGCGCGCCGACACCAACGAAAACCGGTACAGGCGACGTCACGGTAAGCGCGAGGTACGCAGAGCCGCCGACGGGCAAACGCGAGGCAGCCAGCGCGATGAACGTTGCGAGCCAGAGCACGCACCCTCCTGCTGCGATTGCGACGAGCGATGCGACCACAAGGCGACGACGAGCGACCGGCGCAGCGAGGATCAGCTCCAGCCGGCCCGAATCCTCCTCCGCACGGAACGCGCGCACTGCAGCCAGGACGCCCCACACCGCTGCGAAGAGCGACATGAAGCCACCCACGCGCCACCCCGCGTAGCCACCGACCGTCAACAGGTCGTGGGGCACGCCGTAGAAGAGGCGGATCGCGCCGTTGTCGCCGAATGTCCGCGCAAACGCCAGGCGATCCGCTCGCGTCGGATACGTGCTGCGATACCCGATGACTTGCGTGGCCGCTGCGAGGGCGAAGAGCAGGGCGAACGATACAGTCCGCGCGCGCCCATCGGCGAACGCGCGGCGCGCAACGGCGCTAGACGCGGACATCGCTTGGGCGCCGTCCATCGTAATGATGGATGAAGATCTCCTCGAGCGAGGGTTCGCGGCTCGTCAAACCCACCACGTCCTGCCCGGCCAGCGCAGCGATCAACGGTCCCACGGAGCCGCTGACCTCGATCTGCAGCGCGTTCGCCCCCGCCGGCATGACCCGGACCCCGTCCAGCTCAGGAAGGCTCGGCGGCGGCCCGGCGAACGTCACCTCCACCACCTGTGCGGCGAGATGGCGCATGCCTGCGAGCGAGCCCTCGTCGACGAGTCTGCCCTCGCGGAGGATTCCGACTCGGTCGCAGAGCGCCTCCACCTCGCTCAGGATGTGTGATGACAGGAAGACCGTCTGGGCGCGCTGTTTGGCCTCCATGACGGTCTCGCGGAACGCCATCTCCATCAGCGGATCCAGTCCGCTCGTCGGTTCGTCCAGGATCAGGAGATCCGCCCTCGTGGCGAAGGCGGCGACCAACTGCACCTTCTGCCTGTTGCCCTTCGAGAGCGCGCGGATCTTCTTGCGCGTGTCCAGCTTGAACCTGTCGACGAGGATGTCTCGGTAGGCGACGTCCGTTCCGCCGCGCACTTCCGAAAGGAAGTGGAACGTCTCCGCGCCCGTGAGGGTCGGCCAAAGAGCCGGCTCGCCGGCCACATAAGCGACACGCCGATGCGCCGCGACGGGATCCCCCCACGCGTCGACGCCGAAGAGTTCGGAGCGTCCCACGCTCGGTCGATGCAGCCCCAGCAGCAGCCGGATCGTGGTCGTCTTGCCCGCCCCGTTCGGGCCGAGGAAGCCGTACACCTCGCCCGGCGCGATCGCAAGATCGAGAGCATCCAGCGCGAGCGTGTCGCCATACCGTTTGGAGAGCCCACTCGCCCGGATGGCCGTTTCGCTCGTCATCTCATGCTTCTCTCCCGAACAACTGGTGGGGTCGCAGCCGCAGGATCGCACCACTTGTGGGGCGCCCGCCGTCCCAGCCTCCGAGTGCGCGCAGGCCGTTGAGAATGGCCGCGACGTCGATCACCTCCTGCGCGATCGCTCCTTGCAACGGCGCGATTCCACCGAACGCGGCGACGACCATCAGCACGGCGCTTAGCCCCATGCCTAGGAAGATCCCCGTTCGCGCGACGGCGAGCGTCTGCCGACCGATCTCGATCGCGTCGGCGACGCGCCCGAGATCGTCGACAAGCACGACGGCATCCGCCGCATCCGATGAGATGGTGCTTCCGTTGGCGCCGAGCGCAACGCCCACATCCGCGGCTGCGAGCGCGGGAGCGTCGTTCAGTCCGTCTCCGACCATGACCACCACGTCGCCCGAGCGCCGAAGCTCGCCCACGATCCTCGCCTTGTCCTCGGGCGTAGCCTCCGCGTGAACCTCGGCGATGCCCGTCGCACGCGCAACCTCTGCCGCCACTTCAGGTGCGTCGCCGGTCAGCAGGACCGGGCGCGCACCGGCCGTCCTCACGCGGTTGACGACCACGGCGGCGTCGGCGCGCAGCGGATCCGAACAGCGAATCGCACCTGCGACGGCACCGTCGATCGCCACCCAGACCTCCGCGACGCCCGGGGCTTGCGGCCGGGCGGCATCGGCGCCGGCGAAAGCGGCGCGCCCGACGCGAACGTGGCGACCCGTCACGTCGGCCTCGGCGCCGTCCCCGAAGCTCT
Organism: Actinomycetota bacterium; assembly: GCA_030774435.1. Classification (GTDB taxonomy): domain Bacteria; phylum Actinomycetota; class Thermoleophilia; order Gaiellales; family JALYLC01; genus JALYLC01. Next base: position 3,139 of record JALYLC010000001.1, on the reverse strand, counting down.
CGCGGAAGGCGCTCGAGACGGCAAGGACGAGCCCGCGCCCGCGCGCCTCTGCGCGGATCGCAGCGGCCAGCGGATGCGTCGAGTGCTCCTCGACGGCAGCCGCCACCGCGAGCAGCTCATCGCTTGCGTCGATCACCTCGGGCCGCCCCGTCGTCAGCGTCCCCGTCTTGTCGAAGACGACAACCGTCGCGGCGCCCAGTCGTTCGAGAGGTGTGCCGCCCTTGAGCACGATCCCGCGCCGGGCCGCTCGGGCTAGCCCGGAGACGAACGCGATCGGCGTCGCCAGGATGAGCGGACAGGGCGTCGCCACGACGAGCACCGCCAGCGCTGCCACCGGCGATCCTGAGACTGCCCATCCCAGCCCGGCGACCGCGAGCGTGATTGGCAAGAACACGACCGCCGCCCGATCCGCGATCCGAGCGGTCCGCGGCCGATCCGCCTCGGCTCGCTCGACGAGCTGCACGATGCGCGCGTACGTCGACGTCGCCGCCGGACGCAGCGCCGAGGCGTCGATCGCCTCCCCGACGACACTCGCCCCGCTGCGGATCTCGTCCCCGGCCGCCCGGAGCACAGGCAGGGACTCTCCGGTCAACGCAGCTTCGTCGAGAACTGCCCGCGCGCTCATGAGCTTGCAGTCGACAGGGACAATCTCGCCAGCCAGCACGCAGAGCGCATCCCCCGCGGCCACTTCGCTCGCCGGCACGTCGACGAGACGGGCGCCTTCATAGCGGTGCGCCACTGCCGGAGCGCGTTCCGCCAGCGCGGCGAGCTCGCGACGGGCGCGACGGAAGGCCCGCTCGTCGAGCAGCTCGCCGCCCGACAGCATCAGCGCGATGACGAGACCGGCCTCGTACTGGCCCAACACGAGTGAGCCTGCGATCGCGAGAAGCGCGATGACATCGGCGCCCAGCTGACCATGCGCAATGCGCCGGGCGATCGCGTAGGCGAGCGGAACGATGACGCCGGCCAGGGTCGCCACCCAGAGCACGTGCGCAGCGCTGTCATGACCTGCAAGCCGCAGCACGAGGCCCGCCAGCAACGCGAGCGCGACTCCAGCCGGAACGAGCATGTTTCTCACATGCCAACGGTGCGGGCATGAGCGTGCGCCCGCATCGGTGCTTGCCGCCGCCCGCGCTCGTAGGAACCCGCAACCCGGTTGCGTGCGCCCCCCGATGGAACGACGAGTCGTAGCTCCTACGGTCGGGGAAACGACAAAGAAGGACTCATGAACGCCACCACCACCAAGCCAATCATGATCTGCTACGACGGCTCCGAGGGGGCCAGCCGCGCAATCGAGAAGGCTGGCGAGCTCTTCCCCGCGCACAGCGCGATCGTGCTCCACGCCTGGAGTCCGGTCGCCATCATCTGTGCGGCATACGGCGGCGCGGTGGCACTGCCGAGCTACGACGACGAGACGCTGGAACAAGAGGCAACTAAGATCGCCGAGGCGGGTTGCAGGCTCGCGCGGGATGGAGGCCTCAACGCACGACCCGAGATCGCCGAGGTCACCTACCAGGGCACCTGGCACACCATCCTCGACATCGCAGACGAGTACGACGCCGAGCTCATCGTGCTCGGAGCGCGCGGACTCTCGGCTTTCAAGTTCATCATGCTCGGCTCCGTGTCCCACAGTGTCACCAAGCACGCTCATCTCCCCGTGCTGATCGTGCCGCCCGCAGTACGCGAACAGACGGCCGTCAGCGAGCCGGCCGGGCACGCCGCAGCCCCCGCATGAGACTCCGAAGGTCGCGCGAACCTTCGCCTCACCGACTCGCCCCTCGTGCGAGTGGTGGGGCGCGCGACGCGCTCCGCGCACTTGTCGCCCGGGGACATTGACGTGCGCGTGGTCGCCGCACTGGGCGGAAACGCACTCGCGCGCCGGGGCGAGGAGATCTCCACCGAGGTGCAGCGACGCAATCTGCAGTCGGCTGCCGCAGCACTCGTGCCGCTCGCCCGAGCGAACGAGCTCGTGCTGACGTTCGGCAACGGCCCGCAGGACGTGCCCCGGCAGACGAACAGGGTCGCGCCGCGCGAAGCACACTGGACGGACGCGATGCGGTATCTGTAGCCCGCGAAGGCGAAGTTCTCGTTGGCGAGGTCCTTGACCTGCCACGCGACTGCCTTCCTGCCTCGGATGCAGCGCGTGGGCTTCCAGCCGGTCACGCCGCGCTTCCAGGCATGACTCTCACCTAGTCGCGCTCCCAGGTGAGATCGCCCGCGTTGTTCGGGAGTCATCCCGCACCACTCGCCGTCAACTCTCGGGCGCTTCCAACGGCTACTTCGGGCGCACCAGCCACGGCACCAGGAACACGGCTTGCCAGTCGTACTGGATCGCCGGGTCCAGCTCCCAGCGGGTAAACATCGCAAATTCGCAGAGGTTCTCGCGGCCCTCGCGACAGCGCGCGCAGTGTCCACACGCGCCGGCCAGCCACGTCACCCCCGCTCTCTCGCCGAGCGTCCAATCCGAGACGTCCCTTCCGAGTGCTTCGACGCGGCCGACGATCTGGTGCCCGGGAACGATCGGGAGTCGTCTCGCGACCAGGTCGCCCTCCGCTATCTGCAGGTCGGTGCGGCAAACGCCGCGCGCGGCAACGCGCAGGAGATCTCGTCGGGGCCGGGTTCCGGGCGGCCGAGGTCCCGCACGAGCAGCGGTGCTTCCGATGCGGGCGCGCGCTTTTCGAGCACGAGCGCGAGCATTTACCTCAGCGCTCCGCCTACGCGGAGGAGAGGGATTACTCGGTCCGTGATCCGCGTCGTTCGCGCGCGTAGTAGCGGCCGAGGATCGCTGCCGGCGCCATCACGAACGTCCCGACGAGCACGAGTTGCTGCCATCCACGCCAGCCGATCGTGACGGTCTCGGTGACTCCCCACAGCACGAGGACAGTAGCCATCGCACCAGCGGCGAGCGCAGCGCGTCGTTGCCGGAAGACCGTGATCGCGGCCGTGGTGAGCATCCCACCGCCGATGACGATGAGCAGGAAGAGCCCCGGCACCGTGTAGTCGGGAAAGACGCTCCCGTCGAGCCAGGCGTGCTTCGCCCCCAGGCCTTCTGCGTCGCTGAGAAGGCCGTAGCCGCCGAAGATGGCGCCGACGCCGACCACGACCTCTGCCACGGCGGCGATCCACCGCATGCGTGACG